>CAISZN010000065.1 GCA_903889985.1 uncultured Hyphomicrobiales bacterium
CATGCTCAAGGCCATGGACGAGCGGGACTTTGCCCGCATCGAGGCCTCAAGTGCGCTTCACAAGCGCGACCAGGTTCTCAAGGATCTCGAAGAGCGTGATGCCCGTATCGCCGAACTCGAAAAATCCCATCGCAGTGAGCGCCGTGCCCGCAATCGCGCGCAAAAGGCGCTGGAAGCGATCGAGCGCTCGCTCGATGCCGCAAAGATCGATGAGGCAGCCCTGAGGGCTGCTCATGAACGCGCTTTGGCAGAGGTCCGGGCCCAGCAGGGTCCGCTCGCCCAGCAGATCGAGGACCTGAGGGCCCGCAATGCGGCTCTCGAAGGGGCTCTTGCGACGGCCCGCCGTGAACATGGCAGCATAACCCCGGCGGCCGGCCCCGCCGACGATCATCTGCAGGAAGAAACCGCACGACTGCGCCAGGCGATCAGCGACGTGGGGGCCGATGTATCCCGTCTGGTGGCCGCGCTGAATGCGCGTGCGTCCCAGAACTCAGGCGCAGACGAGGACCTGAGCATCGACGCGCGGATGCGCAACCTTCAGAGCGAAGCAAAGCGGGCCGTTTCGGTTCGATAACAGGCCAGGTTCCGGTATCTGGGGAGGACGGGCAGGGCCGGCCTTGCTGCAATGATGAAGCTGCTTGCCTGATGAAGGGCCGTGCGCAGACAGGTCATCATCCATCATCCTGAACGGCCATATCCCTTCACTCCGTCTGACCCATCGGCCCTCTGCATCAGTCAGCAGACGGCAATCTCCCGGTGAGTGGCACGATCCAGCCAGGCACTTTGATCTCTACTCCCAACCCAAGAAAAAGGCCGCTGCGGATGCAGCGGCCTTCTTGATCTTGCAGGAGCCGATCAGGCGCTCGGCATATGGTCTTTCCACCACATCCAGTAGTCGCCGAGCACGCTTCCGGGCCACGGAATGGCCAGCAGCCAGTCGAAGAGGAAGTAGATGAACAGGCACATGATCATGGCCATCGGCACCACGATCTTCCAGGATTCCTTGGCCTCGAGGCGCATGAACGACACGATGAACAAGGGCACCGTCGGGATGAGGCCGATCAGCGCCATGGAGCACAGGAACGACACCATCCATCCGAAGAATATGACGCCGCGAAGGAAGATGGTGAGCGGCGGCAGATGGTTGATGGTGCTGGCAATATCCATGTGGATCTTTTCAGACACCTCACCACGCGCTTCCGCAGCCAGGTTCTTTGCCTTGATGTTCTCCGACTTGAAGATGTCGTTCAGCAGCGAGAGGCCGCAGAACGAGATCGCTCCAACACCAACGATCGTGGGAATGATCTTGGCGTAGAAGTTCCAGGTGAAGGCCTCCGCCATCATGACCGAGAAGAGGATCAGCAGGAAGGCAGGGAAAGCCTGCTCCCAGCGGAACACCGGCGCATGGAAGTCGGATAACAGACCCCTCAGGCCACCGTGTGCTTTCATGTCCTGCAGGAACGGACGCAGCAGCGACAGGAGCGACATGGTGAACATGACCACCACCAGCGGACGCAGCATCCAGGTGACGCCGTAACGCTGGATCGAGATGAACATGTAGCGCTCGAGCACACCACCCAGGATGAAGCCCAGCACCAGCGGCGGACGGGGCCACTTGAAGTGCTTCATCGCCCAGGCGAGGACGCCGAAGAACAACAGGGAATACAGGTCACCCCACTGACGCTTGCCCTCGAAGCCGCCGATATAGACCATGCAGAGCACGACCGGCAGGATCAGGGAGTAGCGCAGCGTCGCAAGCTTCGCGAACTGGCTGGAGAAGAGATAGCACAGGCCCGAGCCGAGGATGTTGGCGATCGCGATCGACCAAACCATCGAATAGGTGATGTGCAGGTTCTTCGTCAGCATGTCCGGTCCCGGAACGAGACCGTGCATCATGAAGGCGCCGAGCAGGATCGCCATGCCCGCAGAGCCTGGAACACCGAACACGATCGTCGGCACAAGCGCACCGCCTTCACGCGAACAGGTCGCCGATTCCGCCGCGATGACGCCGCGCACGTCGCCCTTGCCGAAGGTCTGCTGGGCACCCTTCTCGGTCTTCAGGGCGTGACCATAGGAGATCCAGTCAATGACCGCGGCAGAGATGCCCGGGATGGCGCCGATGACGGAACCGATCCAGGCGCAGCGGATGTTCAGCCACCAATGGGTGAAGCAATCCAGCGTGCCCTGCCAGAGGCCCTTCCAGTTGTTCTCCATCTCGCTGGCACTGACCACCGCCTTGCGTTCGACGAGCAGGTCGCAGAGCTCAGGCAACGCGAAGACACCGAGTGTCAGCGGCACGAGCGGCAAGCCTTCCCAGAGATAGAGGCTGTCCATGGTCCAGCGCAGCGTGCCCGTTTGCGGGTCGGAGCCGATCATGGCCAGCATCATGCCGAAGCAGGCGCCGGTCAGACCGCGCAGTGGCGCACTGCCCGACAGCACCGACACCATCGAGATACCGAACACGGCCAGCGCCAGAAGCTCAGGCGAACCGATGAACAGGATCAGCGGACGCACCATCGGCAAGGTAACGGCCATCAGGACCGCACCGAACAGACCGCCCATGAGCGCCGACATATAGGCGGCGCCGAGGGCTCTGGCACCCTCACCTCGCTTCGTCATTGGATAACCATCCAGCGCGGTTGCAGCAGAGGCTGCATGGCCGGGAGCTCCAAGCACGATCGCCGAGATCGGATCACCGTGGGTCGTCGTGGCAGCAAGGCCGAGCAGCAGCGCCATGGCGGCGGCCGGATCCATGCTGTAGGTGAAGGGGAGCAGCAGGGCCGTACCCGCCACGCCACCGATGCCGGGCAGGATACCCAGGGCAAGGCCCGCAAGCACGCCACCCCACAACAGGGCCAGACGATGCGGCTCGAGGATGATGAACAATCCTCCCCCGAGTGCTTGTAACCACTCTGCCATGTTCCTACCTTTCGGACCTGTTTGACCCAACCAAGGTCGGATCGATTTGATTGCCTGAAGCGGGCAGCATGATCGTCAAACCTGCGCCAGCCGCATTGCGAATTTCCCTGAAACAACCCGTGATGCGCGAGACCTTTGGTTGCTGGGCCGTCGAATAGGCGATCCAGCGTCTCGACTTCGCGGAACGATCGTCACCTGGCGGATGTCCCTGCCCTCAGCAACGTTTGACTGCATGGGCGCTCGGAAAGCTCCATGCATCAGCGCTAGACACCTGGCGGCCCTCGCGCTTCAAAAAAAAGCAGATCGCCGAAATGCCGGATTTGCGGGCGCGAAACGCCGGCAGCCCCAGCGAATCGAAGATAATCGAGATAGGCCTCACGCGTGCCAGATGATCGGGACCACTGATCGCCAGCATCCCCGGCACGACCGGAACTCAAGGTGAAGTCGGAAGGACCTTCTGCGCCGCCGCACCCGTCAGACTGATCCAGCAAGACGGCGGCAGGCGCTGCGAACGCGGGGGTCGACAGGCTATCAATGAGGATGAATGCCATCAGAAGAAACAGCGGTGCGAGCTGGAGCGGGATAACCCGCCTCCAACCTTGCACCCGACTGAATTCCCTCGCCTGACGCATCTCTGTTCCACTCGTCTCGCCCTGCCCGGTGGTGGAATGACAGGACGAGAGTGTGACGCGCACTTCCAGACAACAGGACACCGGCCGCGATCCAAGTGGCTTACCGGTTATCCAAGAGTGTCTGGCCGGGCGCAGTCCCCCTGACCTCGAAGAGATCCATCGCAGCTGATCCCACCCCGCTGCGCAGACCCTGTTGTTGGCCGCGATATAAACACAATCGCAGACACCTTCAAAGCATAAGAATTGTTCGGTTTCTAAGCAGAATACGCTGCATTGCAGCGAAGTCATTCAAAACGGGGCGCATTCGCCAGCATCCCGATGCCGCGCCCGCTCTGTCACGCAGATGTGTCTCGCATGTTATTGCCTGCCGGCGCCCTCGTGCCCCCGAAAACCAGCGACTTGATGGTCACGGGCACCGTATGCGAGGGCATCCGGATTCGGCCGATATCGACGAAATCGAAGTCCCGCAGGAACAGCCCATCGATGACCAGAACCTCGCATTCGAGCGCAAGATCCTCCTTCAGGATCGCACCAAGCGTCAGCGCTGCATCGCCTTCCAGCATGACATAAAGCGGGTATTTGCCGGCAATCCGGTCGCACAGGCCGGCTGCAATTCCCTCCGCCAGGGCCCGCAGGCGCTGGTAATCCGGCGCGCCGCGCCAGCGCAGGGCGATTGCAAAATCCACCCCGGGCTGGTCAAAGTCGAAGAGACGACGATGGCTGGTAATGCGCTCGGCGACGTTTGTGGGCACGATCGTCGTGCTGCAATCGAGATCAGGCCGCAGCACAGGCAGGTTCCTGCGTGGAAGGAGGTTCGCGTGGGATGACACAAATATGGTCTGCCCGCTGATCTGGACACTGTGTTCGGAGGCCCCGAGGGCCGTGGCGCGGATACATTCCCCTGGAGGCATCAAGGGTGCGCCCATGGCGCCCGCATCAAACTGCCGGCGAAGCGCCCACCCCAAGCGCCAGCCCAGATCGCCGAAATCGCGCTTTTCGCGCAGATGCACATATTCCGCGACCCCACCTGAGACAGCGATGCCATCAAGGTGGCCCAGATCGCCAAGAGGCCCTGTCACCCAGAAGGGCCGAATGGTGTCCGATGGCAGACGCCCTGCGACCGCGCTGACGAGCGCCTGCACCATGACTTCGGCCAGGACAGCGAGGTCGTCTTTCTCGATCACATCGCCAAGGGACCATTCAAAACCGGCCAGGGCTGCCCAGGCGGCGCCATCCGGGTCGAGTCTGGTGATCCTGTTTGAATGGTCGAGGACAATCTGCCGCCCGCCCACGGCCAAGGCAGCTGTTGCCAGAATATGTCCATCATCAATCAGGGCGAACTTCGTCGTGGCCCCTCCGATGTCCATGGCGAGGATCCGCTGGCCAGCCCCTGCCAGCGAGGCCTCCACAGCGCCCGACCCATAGGCAGCCAGCATCGCCTCCATGTGGTCGCCAGCGACAGCGCAAACAAGCTCGCCAACTTCCTCGGCAACTCTGGCAGAAATAGAAGATGCGTTCTCGCGCCGAGCGGCAGCCCCGGTCAGGATGATCGCGCCCGTCTCGATATCGTCGGGCGTCAGGCCAGCGGCCTGGAATGCCCTGACGATGATCGACCAGAGTCGATCCTCATCAATGCTCGTGGCATCGCGAAACGGGGTCAGCGAAATGGGAGACATGTAAATGGTCTCGCGCCATTTCATTTGCCGCCTGAGGGCAATGTGTTCGCCAGGGCCCCGCATCTGCAGGCGCGTAAAGACGACCTGCGTGCCTGAAGAGCCCACGTCGATGCCCATGCTCAAGAGCGGCACACTTTCGAGCGCTCGGGAGTCGAGATCGAGAAAATCCTCGTCATGGTCGTGGTCGAAGTCGCCCTCGCCATGCGCGTGGCTGTCGGCAGCCCCAAAACGATGATCCGCGATGGAGTGTTCGGATCGCGACGGGCTTGGCTCTTTGAAATCCGACATCAGACCTCTCGACCGGATGGCGCTGTATAGGCCCTTGGCGGCCCGATTGCACGCTGCAACGAAAAAGGCCGGGCATGGGCCCGGCCTTTCCAGAACTTGCTGGTCTGGAAGCTTACTTCACAGCCTTGCGCTCGCCGCGCAGGAACTGCCGAACGGTCACCTCGTTGAGGATCACGTAGGGGTCGAACTCCGGCGCATCCTCGAGCTGATCGAGGGTGTTGAGGCCCATCTGGCGGAAGATGCGGGCCGTCGACGAAATGAGGCGCACGGGATTGGCCGGATCAGCATTGAAATGCTGATGGATCGTGTTCGGCGGGATGTAGATGTAATCACCCGCTTCCCACTCGAAGCGCTTGGTCTCGGCCTGCGGCTTCCACTCGAAGGTGTCGGTGATCTCGACATCGCAATCCTGATGGATGTCGTAGCCGCGGCCCTCGATTACATAGACACATTCCTCGGCCAGGTGCCGATGCTTTCCCGAGCGCGAGCCCGGCGGAATGATCTGCATGTAGGCGTCGACCGTCTCGATGCGGGTGCCCATGCTCTCGTTCATGAGATGCTTGAGCAGGCCCTGGCGGGACATTTCCCACGGCATCTCGTGCGGCTTCACGACCTTCTTGCGACGTCCATTGCGCGAGGGCGCATCGCGCGCCTCGTCGAGCAGACGCTGGTAGAGGTTCTCGCTGGCTCCGCCCTTCAACCAGGCATCAACTTCGCCCCAGGCCATCAGTAGCCCCCCTTCGGATGGTTGTAGTCTTCTTCGATCTCACGGGCCTGGAAGCCCTCGCTCTCCGGCGTCACGTCGACCGGGCGTTCCTTCACCGTCTTCTGGAACAGCATGTTCAGGAAGAGGTACATGGGCTTGGTCTTGATGACGAGCGCACGGGCCGGCTTGTTCGGATCAGCATTGAAGTGCTGGTGCACGCAGTTGTTGTGCACGATGGCGATGTCGCCAGCGGACCAGTCGTAGCGCACGCCGTCGTGGATCTCGTAGCCATTGCCATCAAGGATATAGAAGGCGGCCTCGTTCACGTGGCCATGCTTCTGCGAGGATGCGCCCGGCGCATATTCCTCGAGGTGCATGTGGAAGGTCTGGGTGATGCCGTCCTTCGGCTCGACATAATGGCGGCTGAAGCACTGCGGACCATCGATGAAGCCGATGTCCTTGGCCTTGCGGACGCGCGGAACCGAACGCAGGCGATCAAGCTCTTCCTGGACGTTATAGGCGCCCTGGATACCGCGCACGAAGACGCGATCCTTCTTGGAATGATAGAGGTTCGCGATCTTCTCTTCGCGGGTCTGGTTTTCGGAATTATGGCCGATCGCTGCGCCGGCACTGCCCTTCTGGACTCGGGATTCCCCATCCATCGTTTCACTCCGTGAGTGGCTCGACGCCGGCGAGAGATCGCGCAGGCGTTTGATGTTGCTTTTGGGACGCGTGGGCAGCCCTGTCAAGAGAAGCAATCCCGAGCCCCAATAGCCTCCGGAAGCTTTTGCCGCATTGCGGGAGGCGCTGGAAGGTTCGATTTCGAAGATTCAAGGCTTCTCATCAGCGTGGACATTGCCCGTCAAAAGCCTTTATAGCACCCGTCAAGCTCGCGCGCACAGTCGCCGGGTCATGACCGGTTCAATGGAGGCAACCGCCCATGCGCTATATTGATGCGTTCAATCACTTCTTCCCGCAGGCTCTCTGGGACAAGATGATCTCGACCCCGGGTGCGGCGGCAGACATCGGCGCGCGCATGCGTGGCATCCCCTGCATCTATGACCTGAACGAGCGCAAGCGCGTGGTGGACATGTTCCGCCAGGACAAGAACTACTCCCAGGTCATTTCGCTCGGCATGCCCCCCCTCGAGGCGCTCGGCACCCCGGCCGAGGTCGAGACCTTCGCCAAGCTCGGCAATGACGGCATGGCCGAGCTCTGCGAGAAGCATCCCGACTACTTCTGCGGCTGGTTGGCCTCCCTGCCGATGAACTCCACCAACTATGCCAAGGAGCTTGAGCGCGCCATTGCGAATGGCGCCAACGGCATCCAGATCCATTCCAACATCAACGGCAAGCCGCTCGACGAGGAAGAGTTCCGCCCACTCTTCGAGATCGCCGAGAAGCACAACAAGCCCGTTTTCCTGCACCCCTCGCGCGGGGCCTTCGACCTTCCCGACTACAAGACCGAGAAGAAGTCGAAGTATGAAATCTGGTGGACCTTCGGCTGGCCCTACGAGACCTCGGTCGCCATGGCCCGCCTTGTGTTCGGCGGCGTGATGGACCAGTTCCCGAACCTCAAGGTCCTCGCCCATCACCTGGGTGCCATGGTGCCTTACTTCGAAGGCCGCGTCGGCCCGGGCTGGGATCAGCTTGGCAACCGCACCACCGACGAGGACTACAAGACCCTGCTGAAGAACATGAAGCGTCGCCCGCTCGACTACTTCAAGGACTTCTACGCCGACAGCGCCGTGTTCGGCTCTGAAGCCGCCACCAAGTGCGGCCTCTCCTTCTATGGCGCCGACCGCGTGCTCTTCGCCTCCGACTGCCCCTTCGACCCTGAAAAGGGCCCGGGCTACATCCGCGAGACCATCAAGATCCTCGAGGGTCTCGAGCTGTCGCAGGAAGACCGCGAGAAGATCTGCTACAAGAATGCCCAGTCACTGCTCGGCGTGAAGTAAGCGATCACGCCCGCTTGCAGAATTGAGAATGCCCGGTCGAAAGGCCGGGCATTTTTTATTGAGTGGCATTTAGAAGATGGTGCACGAGACCATCGTGATTTCAGTGAGAGATGCCAAACCGAACGATGGCAAACAGGCTGCCCATAAGTGCGAGCATGAAACTGAACATCTGCCACGCCGTTGGAAGCTGAGCCAACCGCCCTTCGATCCCGGTCATACGACCCTTCAGCTCGGCGACGTCTGTCCGTATCCCGGTGATGTCAGAACGAACTGCCTTGAGGTCCGTCTTGACCTCACGCATGTCCTCTTCGATCCGGGCAAGACGCATATCCATCTCATGATGATCGCCTCCGTCCCCAGCCTTGGCAAGAGGTTCCGTGGCCATTTTTGCAATCTCCGAACGCTCAAAATGAGTTTTAAAAACAGAAACTAAACGACGATTAGCCTAGCGTAAGTCCACCAACGAAGAAAGCCGCCCGGAGGCGGCTTTCGAAGCTATTGACCCACTGCTGGCCTCACGGCGCCGGCAAGGCCAGACCACGGCTGGCGGGCGGAGGCGGAAGGGCCTCCATCCGCGCAAGCCCACTCTTGACCGCCTGCTGCACCTTCTCGAAGGCGCGAACCTCGATCTGGCGAACGCGCTCGCGGGAGATCCCGAACTCGGATGAGAGCTCCTCAAGCGTCACGGGCTCATCCTGCAACCGGCGCGCCTCGAAGATGCGACGCTCGCGCTCGTTGAGCACGCTCAGCGCACTGCGCAGGGCCACGAGGCGATTGTCGCTCTCCTCCTGGTCGGCGAGCAGTTGCTCCTGGTTGGTGCTGTCGTCGACAAGCCAGTCCTGCCATTCGCCGCCCTCGCCTTCCTGGCGGATGGGGGCATTGAGGGAGGCATCACCGCTCATGCGGCGGTTCATGTCGACCACGTCCTGCTCGGTGACACCAAGCTTGGTCGCGATAGTCTTCACCTGCTCCGGCTTCAGGTCGCCCTCTTCCAGCGCCGAGATCTGGCTCTTGGCCTTGCGCAGGTTAAAGAAGAGCTTCTTCTGGTTCGCGGTTGTGCCCATCTTCACGAGCGACCACGAGCGCAGGATGTATTCCTGAATGGAAGCGCGGATCCACCACATGGCGTAGGTGGCGAGGCGGAAGCCCTTTTCGGGCTCGAACCGCTTCACGGCCTGCATGAGGCCCACGTTGCCCTCGGAGACGACCTCGCCAATCGGCAGGCCATAGCCCCGGTAGCCCATGGCAATCTTGGCCACGAGGCGCAAATGCGAGGTCACCAGCTTCTGGGCGGCGTCACGGTCGCCATGCTCACGCCAACGCTTGGCGAGCATGTATTCCTCTTCCGGCAACAGCATGGGGAAGCGGCGGATTTCGGACAGGTAGCGGGACAGACCGCCATCAGGCGAAAGAACGGGTAATGCAGCAGCCATCAGACCCTCCTAGTGAACCCCCCGATTTTGGGCAGGTTCGAAGCGGTCGCGCCAAGGCGCCAACCGCTGTGCATAGCAATATAGGGTCGCGCGACCATGGCTGAAAGAGGGCGACGATCAGGCGGAAGCTGGAATGACGATTACATTTCCGTAATCAGGCGACCCTGGTTCACGGTTCCTTGAGGACCCGTCGCAAAGTCGCCAGATCGGCCGGCAGTGGGCTGTCGAACATGAGCTCCTCCCCGGAAACCGGGTGGAGAAAGCCAAGGCTCGTGGCATGGAGCGCCTGCCGATGCAGAACCTCGACCAGCTTCTGTGCCTTTTCCGGCAAAAGCGCGATCTTGGTCTTGAAACCGGTCCCATAAAGAGGGTCGCCGAGCAATGGGTGGCCAAGATGGGCAAGATGGACGCGGATCTGATGGGTCCGGCCTGTCTCCAGATGGCACCGCAGAAGCGACACGAGGGGCTTGCCATCCTTGTCCTTCCCGAATGTCTCCTCGACCTCGAAATGGGTGATGGCCTCACGGCCCTTTTCCTCCGAAACCACCGCCTGCTTTTCACGATGCCAGGGGTGGCGGCCAAGCGGCGCGTTGATGCTGCCACTGGAGCGACCCATGACGCCCCAGACAAAGGCAAGATATTCCCGGGTGAGCGGCAGGGTGCGCCCGTGATCGGCAAAGAGATCGGCGAGGCCCTGATGGGCAACATCCGTCTTGGCCACGACCAGAAGGCCAGACGTGTCCTTGTCGATCCGATGGACGATGCCTGGCCGCTTCACCCCGCCGATGCCCGAGAGGCTTTCACCGCAATGAGCGATGAGGGCATTGACCAGCGTGCCACTCTCGTGACCGGAGGCCGGGTGGACGACGAGCCCGGCGGGCTTGTCGATGACGATGAGCGCATCATCCTCGTGGACGACGCTCAGCGGGATGCTCTCCCCCTCAGGCTCTGCAGGAGCAGCTTCCGGCACCTCGACAGAAACCGTCTGTCCTTCCCGAACCTTGGTGACCGCGCCGCTCGAAGCCTTGCCATCGATGGCGACGCGCCCCTCCTCGATCAAGGCTTTCAGCCTTGTCCGGGAAAACCCATCTGCCACGGTTGCCAGATAGCGATCAAGGCGCTGGCCCGATTGCTCCGCGCTGACGACGAACTCGTGCCGCCCAGCCGGAAGCGGCTCGATATAGACTTTTGGGGCGGGCGCCGCGGCCTCTTCGACCTCGGGGTCGACCGGAAGACCGCGCAGACCCGCCTGATAGCGCCGTTTTGCATGTTGGTTCATGGCGCACTCCTAGCACGGGCCACCGCAAATCGGGAGGCCCGCATTGCGGAGCGGAACATGCTACAGCCCAGACATGACGAATCCCCGCACCATTGCCATCATCGGAGCCGGTCCCGCCGGCCTCATGGCCGCCGAGCAGGCCGCCCATCTCGGCGCTCAGGTCGATATTTACGACAGGATGCCCTCGGTCGCCCGGAAGTTCCTGATGGCGGGACGCGGAGGGCTCAACCTGACCCATAGCGAACCCATCGAGCGATTCATGGGCCGCTAC
>CAISZN010000066.1 GCA_903889985.1 uncultured Hyphomicrobiales bacterium
GGCAAGCAATCGTTAGAGGTCGTTCCGTTTCTACGGAAGGACCCTTTTTTTGGTACCAACTACATTGAAATGTATTTAAATCGTGAATCATGAGAATACAATGTGATTCGAGAGAAATTGAGGAAGGCGAGCGTTGTTTCCGCAAACAATGTGTTGGGCGACAGACGCGACAGGCCCTGTCCGACTTCCACGGTGTAAAGCAGGGACTGCACATCATAGGGGTCCGGCGGAGCGATGACCGGCGTCAGCAGCGTCACCAGCATGTTCCAGAAGAAGGCGAAGAGCAGCCAAACGGCAAGCGACGCCAGAGCTGCAGTGGCAGCCGAGCGGAAGACCACCGAAAACAGCAGAGCCATCGCCAGCCACACGCCGCCATAGGCCAAAGCCGAGAGCAGGAAGGCAAAGCCCCGCACGACCTCTTCCGTGCTCGGCGGCAGGCCGAGCAGCAGGATGCCTAGCCCGATCACGAAGATCCACAGCGCAGCCAGCATGACGCCAAGGGTCATGAGGCCCGCCATGAATTTTCCAAACAGCAGCGCGTCCCGATAAATGGGCTGCGCCAGGACACGGCTCATGGTGCGGCGGTTGAACTCGCTGTTCACACCATCGAAGCCCAATGCAATGGCCACGATGGGAATGAGGAAGCCGAGGAAGGCGACGAAGGAGGGAAGAGGCTCCTTTGCCGTGGTGAAGATGCGCAGGAAGACGAAGGGATCTTCGCCAATCGCGTCGCGCACCTCGCCGATGGTGGCATAAACGGCGCCCGCGCCGCTGATGAAGATGAGAGCTTCGAGCAGCCGCATGCGGGTGCTGGACAGATTATCCGCCAGCTCCTTCATCATGACGGTGCCGGCACCCTGGAGAGCTGAGCCTTCACGCCGCATAGGGGATCCCCTCGAAGTAACGGGTGTAGACATCCTCGAGGCTGGCATGGCCCGCATCGATCATGGTGAGATTGCCACCGGCATGGACCACCGCCCGCGCCACATCCGCCCGCAGGTCACCCAGCGCCTCGACGTGCAAGCCATCCGGCAGGACCTCGACACGACTGACACCCGGAACACTGGCCACGGCATCAGCAAGGCCCATGCCCGATGCCTGCACACGAATGATGTGCGAGCCTCCAAGCACGTTCTGCAGAAGTTCATCGACACGGCCCATGAGGCCGATCTTGCCACGGCTGAACAGGGCCACCCGGTCGCAGACCGATTGCACGAGCTCGAGCAGATGCGACGACAGGAGGATCGTCATGCCATCGTGCTTCAGCGAGCGGATGAGGTCGAGAAACTCGCGTGTCGCCTGCGGATCAAGACCGCCGGTCGGCTCGTCGAGAATGGCGATGGAAGCGCCCTTCATCAGGATCTCGGCAATGGCCAGACGCTGGCGCATGCCGCGCGAATAGGTGCGCACGGGACGCTTGCCGGCATCCACCAGCTTCACGCGCTCCAGAGCCTTCCCAATCCGCTCGTCGGCTTCCTTCGAAGAGAAGCCGCAGAGCTTGGCGGTGTAGCGCAGGTTCACGATGCCGGAGAGATTGTCGTAGAAGCCAACCTGGTCGGGCATGTAGCCGACGCGGCGCTTCACCTCGAGGGGCTGGCGCAGCGGATCGAAACCCGCCACGCTCGCCTTGCCCGATGTCGGCTCGGTCAGCCCGAGCAGCATCAGGATGGTTGTCGTCTTGCCGGCGCCATTGGGGCCAAGGAGGCCGAAAACCTCCCCGGGGGCAATCTCCAGGTCGAGGCTCTCGACCGCGACCGCATTGCCATAGACCTTCCTGAGCGCCTCGGTGCGGATGACCGGTTCGCTCATCGACGTCCAAACCTCCCGATAGCACCCACCAGAACCAGCAACGCCGCGCCGATGACCGCCACGCCTGTGACACCCCAGAGGGTTGAGGTCATGACGCTCAGGCGATAGCTGGCCGATTCCGAAATGCCATCGCCCGAGGCGCGCATCGAGATGACATAGTCACCCGAGATGGCCTTGGCGTTTGGCGTGACGAGGGCATTCACCTTCGCCTCTTCGCCAGCCGGGATCTCAGCGATGTCCTTGGGATCGAAGGTCACCTTCCAGCCTGACGGCGGCGTGGCACTGAGGCTGACGCCACGCGCAGGCGCCGTGCCCGTGTTGCGCAGCACGAGCGGCAGGGCACGCTCCTGTCCAGCATAGGCATCGCCGCTCAGGCGCTCGTCCTGACCGGTGACGGTGAGGGCCGGCTGTCCGGAGATGTCCATGACGAGCTTTGACTGCACGCTCGCCTTGTCACCGGCGATGGTGACATTGACCGGCACCTGACCAGCCGCCGCCTTCGGGCTCGGCTTGACGGAGACCGTGAGATCCTTGCTCTCGTTCGCCTTGATGACGAGACTGGTGATCTCCTGGGTGTTGTAGCCTTCCTTGAAGCTCGTGGTGAAACCTGCGGGCACATCGGCGCGCAGGTTCACGGTCATGTCGGAGGCGCTTTCGTTCTTGGCCGTCACGTTGAAGTCGAAGTTGGACTTCGGCGAGCCCTTGAGCACCGGGAACTTCGGCGTGGCGGTGAGCTTTGCAGCCAGCGCCTCGGCAAGATTGATGGTGATCGGCAGTTCCGACTTCGCCGCATCGCCCTGCGCGCTGATGGTGATCTTGTAGGGGCCGGGCTTGGCATTGGCCGGGATGTTGAGCTTCAGGTTGAGAGTCGCGCGGCCGTCAAAGTCGACGAAGGCAGCGCTCACCGGCTTGCCTGAACC
>CAISZN010000067.1 GCA_903889985.1 uncultured Hyphomicrobiales bacterium
GGCTTCATCATGCCAGCAAGGATGTTGTAGCTCTCTGCATTCTCGAAGTCCGTGGCGCTGAGGCGCGGCGGGCTGGTGGTGGAATCCTTGATCAGCTCATAGGCCTGGTCCAGCACCTTGGCGTCGACCTGGGGAAAGCGCTTGCGCAGCACATCCTTGGCGAGTTCCGGCTGCTCGTGCATCACCTTGGCGGCCTCGACGATCCCCATCGCCATCTTGCGGCATAGATCTGGCCTGGCCTTGCAGGTCTCGGGCTTGGTGACCACCACGACCTGACCCATGGGCGTGAACTCCGGGAAGTCTCCGCGCAGGGACGAGGCGAGTTTCACTGCCGTCCCGTCGTTGATGACATCCAGCGGCCAGGGCATGGAATTGCTGAAGCCGTCGATACTCTTGCTTTTCAGTGCCGGAATCAGGCTTGAGGCCTGCATGATGCTGGTCTTGAAATCCGTATCCGGGTTGAGGCCCGCCTTCACGGCAACCGCGCGCAGCAGAAGCTGTTCGGGCGTACCCACGCCCGCAATGGCCCATGACCGGCCTTTCAGCACCTTGCCGCGTTCCTCGAGGGTCGCATTTGGGTTGAAGCCGATCTGATCGGCGAGGTCTTTTCGGATGACCACTTCGGTTTGTGGGCGACCCATGGTGTTGGCGATGGCGAGCATCCGTTGGCCCTTGGCGGCGGCGCGGGTGATCACAAGGGCCGAGGAAAGCGAGAAGTCGGCGCTGCCGGCGATCACCGCATTCATGGCGCCGGGCCCGGCCACGAAGATCTCCTTCACCTCAACCCCCTGCTTCTTCCAGATACCAAGGTCGAGGGCGACGTAGGACATGGTGAAGGACATGCTCGTGTTGGGAAACGCCAGCACTGCCTGATCCAGCTGTTGGGCTCGGGGGCCACCCGCTGTCAGGCAGGTGGCCAGCGACAGGGCAAGCAGGCTCGGCGTGAGCTTCATCAGCATTTCCTCCGTTCGGGGTGACGCTTGCGGCGCGCGCCCGGCCTAAAAGGCTCTTGGTGCCATTCCAGTCTGCCGGGGTCTCCGGGTCAAGTCCGATCGCTTCCATTGACAGCCGGCTTCCGTGATGGCCGGATGCGGCCCGAAAAAAGGTGGCCGAGGGCTGCCACGACAACAGGAAACGCAATGGAACTGACAGGCGGAGAGGCGCTCGTCGCCCAGCTCGAGCGCGAGGGAACGAGCCAGATTTTCGGGATTCCGGGCGTGCAGCTTGACTATGCGGTCGATGCCCTGCGGCGGACCCCTTCCATTGCGTTCCGGACGACCCGCAATGAACAGTCGACATCCTACATGGCCGATGGCTTTGCCCGGACGACGGGCAAGCCGGGCGTTTGCATGGTGGTGCCGGGGCCGGGTGTGCTCAATGCGCTGGCAGGGCTTTCGACGGCTTTCGCCTGCAACTCGCAGGTGCTTTGCATCGCCGGCGCGATCCATTCCGAAGCGATCGGCAAGGGGCTGGGGCTCCTCCACGAGATCAAGAACCCGTCCGGCGTGTTCGACTCGGTGACGAAATGGCATGCACAGGCGAACTCGACAGCAGAGATACCCGGCCTCATCCGGGAGGCCCATCGCCAGATGAAGAGCGGCCGGCCGGGGCCGGTGGCTGTCGAAGTCCCGCAGGACATTCTGATGTCCAAGGGCGAAGTGACGCTCATCGATCCGGTAGGGGAAGACCTTCGCTCCCGTCCGGATGCTGCTGCCATCAGGGCGGCGGCCGAAGTTCTCGCAAGCGCTGACTTCCCGGTTCTCTATGTCGGCGGTGGTGTGTCGGCAGGTGGTGCGGAAGCCGCACTCAAGCGCCTGGCCGAGCGCCTCGGAGCGCCCGTGGTGATGAGCGAAAATGGCCGTGGCGCCATTTCTGACCGCCATCCGCTGGCCTTCACTTCGCTTGCCGGACGCGTTCTTGCGGATGAAGCGGATGTGCTCGTCATCATCGGTAGCCGCTTTGCGGATTCGCGTGCACCTGATGCCTTCTGGTCCAAGCCTGGACAGAAATACGTCTATATCAACGTTGATCCGAACGCACTGACTGCTCCGCGCCCGGCGGGCGTGAATGTCCTGTCCGACAGTGGGCTGGCCATGGATGCATTGAGCGACGAACTTGATGGTCGGCAGGCAAGGCGCCTCTCACTTGATGCCACGCGCGTGGCAAAGCTTCGTGCCTGGTGCCAGACGCAGATCGATGCCATCGAGCCGCAGGCCTCTTACGTGCGTGCGATCCGCGCTGCCCTTCCCGACGATGGCATCTTCGTCAATGAGTTGACACAGGTGGGCTACTTCGCACGCGTGGCCTATCCGGTTTATGAACCCAATACGATGATCTCGCCCGGCCATCAGGGCACGCTTGGATATGGCTTCCCCACTGGCCTTGGCATCGCAGCAGGCAATCCCGGCAAGCCCGTGATTGCGATCACGGGTGATGGCGGCTTCGGCTGGTGCATGCAGGAACTTGCCACGGCGCGAAAGTACAACCTGAATCTTGTCACGGTTGTCTTTGCTGACGGGCATTTCGGGAACGTGCGCGGCATGCTCAACGAGCAGTTCGGCGTTGCCTATAACACTGAACTTTGTAACCCGGATTTCCTCACGCTCGCGAAGGCCTTTGGTGTTTCCGCCCAGCGTGTCGAAGGCGGTGGAACCGCGCTTGCGGATGCGCTCAAGCGGGCGATTGCTGCGGGTGGACCTCACCTGATTGAGGTGCCGGTCGGTGTGATGCCAAGCCCCTGGACGCTTTTGCGTCTCAAGGGCAAGAACCCCAGCGCGCCCCCGGCTCCATCAGTGCGCTGATCCTTGAAAAGCCCTGAAACCAGCGGTCTTTCAGCTTTGATTCAGATCAACGCGTCCTCTCCTCGCTCCGGCAAATTAGCTGCATCCGAGGGGAGGGTCCCATGTCCAGTTTCGAATTTGCCTACCTTTGCTTCGCCACCGGCGCCTTTGTGTTCTTCGGTGTGGCCCTGGCTGGTGCCGTTGCCTACAGCAAGGGCAAGCCGTCAGAAAAATCCGTGCATGTTCCAGCCGGAAATCGCGCTCACGCCTGATGGTGAAGTGGCCGCCTGAGGCGGCCAAGGCTTAGCTTAGAAAGCGCTGGATGGCATCGCGATAGGTCGCGTCGCCGCTCAGTGCTTTCATGCGTTCGTCTGATGCGATGCCCTTCAGGTCCTTCGGCTGGGTTCCGTGGCGAAGGGCTGACATGGTTGCGTGGACTGCTTCCACCGCTGCCATGACCGGTGCATGGCCCTGCAGGGCAAAGCGCACCCCATGGGCCGCCAGAAACTCCTTGTCGTCAATTTCAGGTACAAGCGCGCCGAACAGGATCGGCAGCTTCGTCGTCGCATGGACCGCCCTGATCTCGTCGCGCGTGCGAATGCCCGACAGGAAGATGCCGTCGACGCCCGTTTTCTCATAGGCCCTGATGCGCGCAAGCGTGTCGTCGAGTCCCGTCATGGTGATCGCCCCCGTTCGCGCCAGGATCACCAGATCCATGTCGCTTCTGGCGGCAACTGCGGCCTTCATCTTGCCAACGCCTTCCTCGATCGGGATGGGCATCACCTTCTTCTCCGAAAAGGGACGCGGCAGCAGGGTGTCCTCGATCGTCAGTGCGGAAATTCCCGCTGTCTCGAGTTCCTCGACGGTGCGCATGACATTCAGTGCATTGCCATAGCCGTGGTCCGCGTCGGCCAGCACGGGCAGGTTGCAGGCACGATTGATGCGCAGGGCCTGCTCGGCAAATTCCGTGAGCGTCAGCAAGATGAGATCGGGAGCCCCAAGGACGGTCAGGGAGGCCACGGATCCGGCATACATGCCGGCCTCAAATCCAATTTCCTCCGCCATTCGGGCCGACAGCGGATCAAAGACCGAGGCAGGATAGATGCAGCTCTTGCCTTCCAGAATGGCGCGCATCCTGCGCCGACGATCGGTCCACTTCATCAGTATTCTCCCTGGATTGCCGGCAGCATAATCCGAGTGGTCGCCCGGCACCAAGCCCGGAGCTTGTCTTCCCGGCGTCGGCTTGCGAAGATAAGGAGAAAGGGCCACAGGATGTGGCCGACGACAAGTTTGGGGAGCGGGAAATGCCATTTGCGGTCGCCGTCGACATCGGCGGGACATTTACTGACCTTGTTGCCTATGACCACGATACGCATCAGGTCGCCTATACCAAGTCCCCCACGACATATGGCAATTTTGTCGATGGCATCCTGGAGTGCTTTGACAAGGCCGGGCTGACGCCCGAGCAGGCGAATTTCCTGAACCACGGTACGACGCTCGTCATCAATGCCTTCATCCAGCGCAAGGGGTCCAAGGCGGTGCTCGTCACCACCAAGGGGTTCCGGGACGTTCTGGAGATCGCGCGCGGCAACAGGCCGGATCCTTTCGACTTGCACTACCGGCGTGACGAACCCCTGATTCCGCGCGAGCGCCGTCACGAAGTTGTCGAGCGTATCGGTGCGACAGGCGAGGTGGTCACGCCCCTCGATACCGCTGGCCTCGAAGCCCTGGCAGCGCAGTTCCGCCGGGATGGCATCGAATCGGTCGCCATCTTCTTCATGAACTCCTATGCCAATCCGGCCCACGAAGTTCAGGCGGGCGAGCTGCTTCGGAAGCTTCTGCCCGGCTGTTATGTAACCTGCAGCACCGAGCTGACACGGGAATGGTACGAATACGAGCGCACCTCGACGGTTGCGGCCAACGCCTTCGTCGGCCCGATCGTCGACACCTATGTGCGACGCCTCGCTGCGGACCTTGAGAAGGGTGGCTTCGACGGCTCACTCTTCATGATGGGCTCGAACGGTGGGCTGCTCTCGGTTGACCGCACCTGCCGCCAGCCGATCGCTCTGGTGGAATCCGGCCCAATCGGCGGCTGTATCGGCGCTGGGGCCTATGCTGAGGCACTCGGCATCAAGAATGTCATTGCCTTCGACATGGGCGGCACGACGGCCAAATGCGCCCTCGTCGAAGACGGCCGCTTCTCGGTCGAATCCATCTACTACGCTGGCGGCTATGTGAAGGGTTTCCCGATCAAGTCTCCGGTCATCGACATTGTCGAAGTGGGTTCGGGCGGGGGCTCGATCGCCTGGCTAGACCCGCAGAACCGTCTGCATGTGGGCCCGCAAAGCGCTGGCTCCACACCCGGTCCAGTCTGCTACGGGCGTGGTGGCACGGAACCGACGGTGACCGATGCCAATCTGGTGCTCGGTCGGCTTAATCCCCAGCGATTCCTGGGTGGCGAACTCGCGCTCGATCTCGAAGGCGCCCGCAAGGCCATTGGCCGGATCGCGACCCCGCTCGGTTATCAGGGCGAGGAGGGCATGATCCGCATGGCAGAGGGCATCCTCTCGATCTCTACTGTCATCATGGCGGGCGCGATCAAGCAGATTTCTGTCGAGCATGGCCTCGATCCACGTGACTTTGTGTTGTTTTGCTATGGCGGCGGCGGGCCGTTACATGGCAGCGCGCTTGCGCGTGAATTGTCGATCCCAACAGTGGTTATCCCCGCCGAGCCGGGCAATTTCTCGGCGATCGGCATGTTGCTCGCCGATGCCCGCATTGACCTTTCGAAGACCTTCACCGGCCGGCTCAATGAAGAGCAGGTCGTTTCCGTGCGCGAAATCTTCGCCGGCATGGAAGCGGAGGCACGTCAGGCGCTCGCAGAGGAATTCGGCGCTGCCGAGGTCTTCTATGAACATCATCTGGAAATGCGCTACGTCGGGCAGCGGCATAACATCAAGGTTCCGATTGACAGCCTCGAGGGGCTTGAGGCCATCCGCAGCGCCTTTGACCGGGATTACAAGCGTCGGTATGGCCATGCGGATTCGAAGACGCCGGCGGAAATCCAGGCTGTGCACCTCTCAGCCTTTGCCCGTCAGCGTCGTCCCGACCTCACCAAGCTGCCGCGCATTGCCGAGACTCCGACGGCTCCGACCAAGCGCAGGGCCTATTTTGGGGCTGCTGGCGGCACGGTCGAGGCGGCCGTCTATGATCGTGCTTCGTTGGAGCCGGGGTTCAAGGCGGAGGGGCCGGCCCTGATCGAGGAATATGGTTCGACCACCCTCGTTTCCCCAGGTGACAGCTTCGAGATCGGTACCTTGCGGGAAATCCGCATCAGCATCGGCAAATGATCTGGGATCAGCACACCTGATTTGCAGGCTGGAGTCTCTCCTGTAGGCTCGGTGTCAGAACAGATGAGGCGGTCACTTGAACGACGACGAGGCAGTGGATTCCGGCGGACAGCGCTATCGCGTGGAGGCGGTGTCACGGACAGCGCAATTGTTGTCTGTCCTGAGACAGGCGCCCACGGGCAGTATCGGCGCACTTGCACTGGCCGCTGAAACGCCTGCAACCTTCACGGAAACAGCGCTGCTGACCCTGCGCCGCCATGGGCTGGTGCGACAGCTTGAAGATGGTTCCTGGGCCCTTGGACTTGCGTGGTTGCGGCTGGCTGACGTCAAGCGGCGTCAGATCGACCTGCGCGAGATTGCCAGTCCCGTCATGCGCCGCCTGCGCGATGATGTGGATGAGACCGTCATTCTCGCCATTCGCCGCGGAGATCGTCGGGTCAATATCGATTACGTGGAAAGCACCCAGGCGATTCGGCGTATCACACAGTTCGGCTTTGAGGCCGCACTGCATGTGGGAGCGTCAGGCCGTGTGCTGCTGACCAGTCTCAGCCGCGACGAACTGGGAGAATATTTCGCCAATCTCGCCACGTCCATGGGTCGTGCGGCCAAGCTGACCGACATCGAGCGCTACATGGAAGAGGTGGCGCAGGTCCGCCGGGATGGCTATTTCCTGGCACGCGGCGAGATCACACCTGATACGGTTTCGATCTCAGCTCCGGTCAGGGATCATACGGGCTTTGTCATCGCGGCTCTCACGATTTCGATGCCTGCAGATCGTGCCAATCCTGCCCTTGATCGTCGCTGCATCGAAATTGTGCAGTCTGGCGCAGCCGACCTTTCACGTTCACTGGGATTTGTCGTTGCCAAGGATCTGACAGTCCCGTCCTGACCCCGTTCCTAGGCTGGACAGATTGGCCACCAGAGCCCTAGAACCGCAGTCTGCCCAGCAGGGCCAAGACTCAAGAAAGCGGATCAGGGATGGACGTGAGGACGGAGCGCACAGGATCGGATCTGGGGACGAGGCTGGCTGCCGACATCGGGGGGACCTTCACGGACGTCGCCGGCTTTCGGGAGCAAACGGGCGAACTCGTCTATGGTAAAGCCCTTTCGACCCCCAAGAAGCTGGTCGACGGCATTTCACAGGGTGTCGACAAGGCGGGCATGACCTTCGCCGAGGCGGATATTTTTCTGCACGGTTCGACGATCGCCATCAACACAATGCTGGAGCGCAGCGGCGCCCGCACGGCGCTGCTGGTGACCAAGGGCTTTCGAGATATCTACGAGATCGGGCGCATCAACCGGCCGGACGCCTATAATCTCTTCTTCCGCAAGCATGTGCCCCTCGTGCGGCGTTCGCTTCGCTTCGAGGTGCCGGAGCGCCTCACCGCCGAGGGCGATGTCGATACCATACTCGACGAGGCCGCCGTCCACGCCATCTGCGATGAACTGATCCGTCTCGAAATCGAGGCCGTCGGGATCATGCTGCTGCATTCCTACCGCAACAATGCCCATGAGCAACGCGTGCGGGCGATCGTTGAGGAGCGCCTGCCCAAGGCCTTCGTCAGCGCCTCCCACGAATTGTCGCAGGAATACCGCGAATTCGAGCGCTGCTCGACGGTCGTCGCCAATGCCTATGTGGGCCCGCGCGTCAGCGCCTATGTGGCTGGCATCGACGATCACATCGCAGCCAATGGCTTCAAGGGGTCCTTCCTGCTGGTGCAGAGCTCCGGCGGCCTCTACGAATCAGATCAGGCCAAGGTGCATTGCATCCGCATGCTGGAGTCCGGCCCGGCGGCCGGCGTCATCGGTGCGCGCGCCCTCTGCCGTGAACTCGACATGCCCGATGCCATTGCCTTCGACATGGGCGGGACAACCGCCAAGGCCGGCGTGATCTCAGGAGGCGAGGCGCTGACCACCGGCGCGGCGCTGGTGGGTGGCTACAACGAGGCGCTGCCGGTCCAGATCGCCATGATCGACATTTTCGAGGTCGGCAC
>CAISZN010000068.1 GCA_903889985.1 uncultured Hyphomicrobiales bacterium
CGGCCCTTGGCAAGTTCCTCGAACAGGATTTTTTCCGCCTTCTGGTCGGCGGCGGAAACGAAATCGCCGGTGCCCTTCACCGAGACGACCAGGTTTTCGACCTCGCCGAAGTCGCGCTTCAGGCCACGCCCGGCCTTGATGGCGGCGGCGGTCATCACGTTCATCAGGGCGCTGCGGATCATCGGAAAGGTCTCGTTGCGGCGGAGAGTGCCGGAGGGATGGGCTTCTAACCCGTCAGGGCCGGGCTGTCACGACGCAGTTGCAGACTCACTCCGCCGGGGCGCCGACGGAGCTCACATATTTGCGCACGGCATCGTCCACGGCCACCCGTTCACGCGGGCTCAGCTTGGCGAGCTGGGCATCGAGCCATTCGTCCTGAAGGCCAGCGGAGCGCGCCAGCAGGTGCCACTTCATGGCCTCGACCATGTTCTTGGGCGTCCCGCGGCCAACCACCAGAAGGCGTGCCAGCCGGTTCTGGGCGACCGGATTGTTGGTCGCGGCGGCCTTCAGGAAATAGCGGACCGCGGTGGCCTCGTCCTTGTCCACGCCATCGCCATTGAAGAGCATCACGGCAAGGTCGACCTGAGCGGCCACGATGCCATCCTCGGCGGCCTTGCGGAACCACTGGGCAGCCTTCTGGGGGTCACGCTCGACGCCCCGGCCCTGCTTGTAGAGGAGCCCCAGGGCGTAGGCGGCATCATTGTTCCCGAGGTCCGCAGCACGGCTGAACATGGTCCGCGCCTTGTCGAAGTCCTGAATCTCGCCGTCGATGGCCAGCAGTCCAAGGTTATAGATGGCACCGGAATGGTTGGTCAGGGCCGCCTTTTCGAGCCACCCGATGGCCACCTGTCGGTTCTCCTCGACCCCACGCCCGCGCAGGTAGGCCAGGGCGAGACTGAAGGCGCCCTGCGGGTCGCCACGGTCTGCGGCGAGCCGGTACCAGCGGGCGGCTTCCTTGAGGTCGCGTCGGACGCCAAGGCCATCCTTGTAAAGCTCGCCTACGAGGGTCATGGCGTGGGCATCCTGCGTGCCGCCCTCGATGCGCTTCATCGCCTCGCGCAGGGCGGTCATGTAGTAGCCGCGCTGGAGGGCTCCGAAGGCGAGGTCTGGCTCGATGCCCGGTGCGAGATAATTCGTTGGCGTCCCGCTCGGGACGGTCATGCTCGCGGCCAGCCCGGTCGAGGGTACTGGCAGGGGCAGGGTGGGCGTGGTGCTCGTGGGCGTGGCACCCGGCAGAGACAGCTGCGCCTGTGCGCCTGCGACCATCGCAGTCCACAGGACAAGCGCCGCGCCGAGGCTCGCCCGCCTCACGCCTCGGCCTCCAGGCTGTCGATGGTTGCCTGTGCGTCGCGCACCGCAGCTGCAGGCCCGCGCGGATCGTTCCAGATGGCCTCGCGCAGGGCGATGAAATCGACCCGTGCAGCCGCCAGCTCCGCAACCTCCTGGAGGGTATTCGCATAGGCGACGCAGGGGACGTTGAAGATCTCTGCCCACCAGGCAGCACGCTCCAGCACCTGTTCAGGCGGCGGCGTCCAGCCATCGGGCGCCGGCTCACCGAACATGACGTAATCCACGTCCGCTTCGCCCGCCGTCATGGCGTCGTCGCGGCTGCGCAGGCCGCCAGCACCGACAATCCGGTCAGGGCGACAGCTTTCCACCGCATTGGCAAGCGCAGGCCCCAGGGCCTCGCCCTTGGCGCGCACATGCACGCCGTCGGCATTGACGCGCGCAGCGATTCGCGGATCACCCTCGACGAGCAGGGCGGCCTCGCGGCCCTGCACGATGGTGGCAAGGCGCTGGGCGGCCTTCTTGATTTCGCCCTCGTCGTTGCCCGTAACCTGCACCAGCACGCAGGCGACATCGCCCGCATCCATGGCAGCTTCCAGCTCAGGCGCGAAGGCCTGCACATCGCTCAGGACGGGCGTCAGCAGATAGAGCCGGGGGACGATGGTGTCCGCGACTGGCTTCTGGGGTGTGGTCTTGCGCTTGGATTTGGCCATGATCTTTCCGATGCACGGGTGATTGCGAGCCCGTGACCCGAGTTGGGGTCTGCATGGCCATGAAATGGGGCGAAAGCGCGGCCCGATGCAAGGGGGCGGCACTATGACCACGCGCCTCCCCGAGCACGGCCAGGGATGACGCCCGTCTTTGCAGTCAAGGACGCGGGCCGGAGGCCCGCGATCCACGAGAGCGTTGGACCGCGCGGCTCCTGCCGCGCAGCCTCGCTGTCAGATCAGCTGAACTTCGGGTCGAGATCGCCCTTGGCGTAAAGCTTGGCCATGTCGGAGAGCGGGATGATCTTGCCCATCTTCGAGGCCTTGCCAGCAGTGCCGAATTCTTCGAGGCGCTGGCGGCAGATCTTCGACATGGCCTCAAGCGCGGGCTTGAGATACTTGCGCGGATCGAATTCGCCCGGATGCTGGGACAGAACCTTGCGGATCTGGCCGGTGATCGCCATGCGGTTGTCCGTGTCGATGTTGATCTTGCGGACACCGTGCTTGATGCCGCGCTGGATCTCCTCGACCGGGACGCCCCAGGTCGGCTTCATCTTGCCGCCGAACTCATTGATGATGTCCTGCAGGTCCTGCGGCACCGAAGATGAGCCGTGCATGACCAGATGCAGGTTCGGCATCTTCGCGTGAATCTTCTCGATGACATTCATGGCCAGAACGTCGCCGTCGGGCTTGCGCGAGAACTTATAGGCGCCATGCGAGGTGCCCATGGCGACGGCGAGCGCGTCGACCTTGGTGGCCTTCACGAACTTCACGGCCTCTTCGGGATCGGTCAGGAGCTGGTCGTGGCTGAGCTTGCCTTCGGCACCATGGCCATCTTCCTTGTCGCCCATGCCGGTCTCGAGCGAGCCGAGCACGCCAAGTTCACCTTCCACCGAGACGCCGCCCATGTGGGCAATATCAACGACGCTTTTGGTGACGCGGACGTTGTAGTCGTAGTCGGCCGGGGTCGCGCCGTCTGCCTTCAGCGAGCCGTCCATCATTACCGAAGTGAAGCCGGACTGGATCGCAGTCATGCAGGTTGATTCGACGTTGCCGTGGTCGAGATGCACGCAGATCGGAATGTGCGGATACATCTCGGTGAGCGCATCCATCATGTGCCGCAGCATGATGTCATTGGCATAGGCGCGTGCACCGCGCGAAGCCTGGATGATGACGGGGGCATCAAGCGCATTGCAGGCTTCGCCGATGGCGAGCGCCTGTTCCATGTTGTTGATGTTGAAAGCGGGCACGCCGTAATTGTGTTCCGCGGCGTGGTCGAGCAGCTGACGCAGGGTAATGCGGGCCATGAGGTCGTTCTCCTTGAGAATCGCTTTATGGAGGATGCCGCTTAACGGGCCGTTTTGAGCGCTTCCACGCCCGGCAGTGCCTTGCCCTCAAGCCATTCGAGGAAGGCGCCACCGGCCGTTGAAATATAGGTGAAGTGGGACGCAGCGCCAGCCTGATTCAGCGCCGAAACCGTATCGCCGCCGCCGGCAATGGTGCGCAGCTTGCCCTCGTCCGTCAGCTTGCCGGCAAGACGGGCAACCGCATTGGTGGCCGCATCGAAGGGCTCGAGCTCGAAGGCGCCGAAGGGGCCGTTCCAGACCAGGGTCTTGACCCTGCGCAGCAGGGCCTCGACCTCGTCGATCGACTTCGGACCAATGTCGAGGATCATCTCGTCCGCGCCGACATTGTCCACCGCGACGACCCGGTTTGCGGCATGGGCCTTGAACTCCCTGGCGACCACAGCATCCACGGGGAGCAGGATCTTGCAGCCTCCCTTGGCCGCTTCAGCCACGATGGCGCGGGCCGTGTCGAGCATGTCTGTCTCGCAAAGCGACTTGCCGACGGCCTTGCCTTCAGCTGCGAGGAAGGTGTTGGCCATGCCGCCGCCGATAATGATGTAGTCCACCTTCTTCGACAGGTTGCCCAGCAGTTCGAGCTTGCTCGACACCTTGGCACCACCGACCACCGCAGCAACTGGGCGTTCGGGCTTGTCCAGCGCTGCGGCCAGGGCCTCGAGTTCGGCCTGCATGTTGCGGCCGGCGAAGGCCGGCAGCTTATGGGCGAGGCCTTCGGTCGAGGCATGGGCCCGGTGGGCGGCCGAGAAGGCATCGTTCACATAGAGATCGCCCAGCTTGACGAGCTCGGCCACGAAGGCCGGATCGTTCTTTTCTTCGCCCTTGTGGAAGCGCGTGTTCTCCAGCAGCAGGACATCGCCGTCCTTGAGGGCTGCAACGGCTGCCGCGGCCACGTCGCCGATGCAGTCGCTTGCAAAGGCCACCGGCTTGCCGAGGTCGGCTGACAGTGCGGCGACGAGCGGACGAAGAGAGTTTTCCGTATCGGGACCGTTCTTCGGTCGGCCGAAGTGGGACAGGATGATGGTGCGCGCGCCCTTGGCGATGAGCTCGCGGACGGTAGGCAGCGCGCGCTCGATGCGGGTCGTGTCGCTCACATGCCCGTCGTGGACGGGCACGTTGAGGTCGAGGCGCAGCAACACGCGCTGTCCGGCCACCTTGGCGTCATCGAGAGTGCGAAATGTCATTGTGTGCCCCGGCTCACCGGGCTCCTCATATGGCAGGAGCGGCCCGAGGGCCGCTCCATGAAACAGGTTCAGACGAGATCAGATGAGCTTGCTCATCGCAACGGCCGTATCGGCCATGCGGTTGGAGAAGCCCCACTCGTTGTCGTACCAGGAGAGGATGCGCACGAAGTTGCCATCGATCACCTTGGTCTGATCCATGTGGAAGACCGAGGAATGGCTGTCGTGGTTGAAGTCGATCGAGACATTCGGCAGGTCGGTATAGCCGAGGATGCCCTTCAGCTCATGATCGGCCGCATGCTTGATGGCAGCGTTGATCTCTTCCTTGGTCGTGTTCTTCTTGGACACGAACTTCAGGTCGACGACCGAGACATTGGGAGTCGGGACGCGGATCGCCGAGCCGTCGAGCTTGCCATTCAGCTCCGGCAGGACGAGGCCAACGGCCTTGGCGGCGCCGGTCGAGGTCGGGATCATCGACAGGGCAGCAGCGCGGGCGCGATAGAGATCCTTGTGCATGGTGTCCAGCGTCGGCTGGTCGCCAGTGTAGGAATGGATCGTCGTCATGAAGCCACGCTCGATCCCGAACTTGTCGTTGAGCACCTTGGCCACGGGCGACAGGCAATTGGTCGTGCAGGATGCATTGGAGACGACCACGTGGTCCTTGGTCAGCTTGTCGTGATTGACGCCAAAGACGACGGTCAGGTCAGCGTCATCGCAGGGGGCTGAGACGAGCACGCGCTTCGCACCGGCGGTGATATGGGCCAGGGCCTTTTCCTTGGTGGTGAAGATGCCCGTGCATTCCAGAGCGATATCGACGCCCATGGCCTTGTGGGGCAGCTCGGCCGGGTTGCGGATGGCGGTCACCTTGATCGGGCCGAAGCCGACGTCGATCGTGTCGCCTTCAACCTTCACCTGATGGGGGAAGCGGCCGTGGACCGAGTCAAAGCGCAGCAGGTGCGCATTGGTCTCGACCGGGCCGAGGTCGTTGATCGCGACCACCTGAATGTCCTTGCGGCCCGACTCGACGATGGCCCGAAGAACGTTGCGCCCGATGCGCCCGAAGCCGTTGATGGCGACCTTGACCGTCATGTCCTGTCCCTTTCGTTTGGTGCCACCAGCGCCGCGCTGGTGGCTAATTGACCTCAGCCGAGGCGCGCCTTGACGGCGGCGACGATGGCCTGAGGCGTGATGCCGAAGTGCTCGTAAACTTTTTTATAGGGCCCGCTCTCGCCGAAGCTCGACATGCCGACGAAGATGCCGTCGGACCCGATCACCGCGTCCCATCCTTGCCGCACGCCGGCCTCGACCGCAACGCGAACAGGCGCCTTGCCAATCAGACTTTCGCGGTAACCTTGATCCTGCTTTTCGAAGAGGTCGAGGCAGGGGACCGAGACGACCCGGGTGGCGATACCCGCCTTGGCGAGCTCGGCCTGGGCTTCGATGGCCATGGAAACCTCGGAACCGGTGGCGAAAATCGACGCCTTGGCCTCGCCCGTGGCCGGGGAAAGCTCATAGGCACCCCGTGCGCTGAGGTTTTCAGCGACATAGGTGGAGCGCAGGCGCGGCAGGTTCTGGCGGGTCAGCGCCAGGACCGAGGGCGAGCCCTTGGCCTCGAGCGCCAGCTGCCAGCACTCAGCGGTCTCCGTACGGTCGGCAGGGCGGAAGACCAGCATGTTGGGAATAACGCGCAGGGCAGCCACATGTTCCACCGGCTGGTGGGTCGGGCCGTCCTCGCCAAGGCCGATGGAGTCATGGGTCATCACCTCGATGTGGCGGATCTTCATGAGGGCGGCCAGGCGCAGGGCCGGGCGGCAGTAGTCAGTGAAGACAAGGAAGGTAGCGCCCGAGGGGATCAGGCCCCCATGCAGCGCCATGCCGTTGATGGCCGCAGCCATCCCATGCTCGCGGATACCCCAATGGATGAAGCGGCCGGCATAGTTGCCGGGCGAGATGGCCGGGGTGGCAGCCACCTTGGTGTTATTGGAGCCGGTCAGGTCGGCAGACCCGGTGACGAGTTCGGGCACGACCGGGGCCAGCGCTGCGATCACGGCTTCCGAGGCCTTGCGGGTGGCGACTTCCGAGGCATCCTCGGCCGCGGCCTTCTTGAAGGTGGCGATGGCTTCGCCAAGACCGGCGGGCAGCTCACCCTTCATGCGGCGCTCGAATTCGGCGCGCTTGGCCGGGTCGAGGGCAGCGAGGCGCTTCGTCCAGGCCTCATGTTCTGCCTTGCCGCGGCTGCCCGCGGCGCGCCATGCGGCGAGGATGTCGTCTGGCACCACGAAGGGCTCATGCGGCCAGTTCAGGGCCTTGCGGGCCCCATCGATCTCGCCGGCGCCAAGCGGCTCGCCGTGTGACTTGGAGGTGCCGGCGCGGGTGGGCGCGCCAAAGCCGATGGTCGTCTTGCAGGCGATGTAGCTGGGCTTGTCGGAGGCCTTGGCGCGCTCCAGCGCGGCCAGGATCTCAGCCGCATTGTGGCCGTCGACCGTCTGGGTGCTCCAGCCGCAGGCCTCGAAGCGCTTCACCTGGTCGACCGAGTCGGCGATCGACAGGGCGCCGTCGATGGAGATGCCATTGTCGTCATGCATGAC
>CAISZN010000069.1 GCA_903889985.1 uncultured Hyphomicrobiales bacterium
CCGCCCGACGCGATCTCGAAGCCATTGCAGGCGATGTCGTACTGGAAGGCCTTCAGGGTCAGCGGATCCTGCGAGTTCAGCGCCTCGAGCCCGCCTTGCGGCATGGAGAACGGGTTGTGCGAGAAGTCGACCTTCTTCTCGACCTCGTTCCACTCATACATTGGGAAGTCGACGATCCAGGCGAGCTCGAAGCGGTTCTCGTCGATCAGGTTGAGATCCTGCCCCGCCTTGGTGCGCGCGGCCCCAGCGAACTTTGCGAACTTGTCCGGATCGCCAGCGGCGAAGAACACGGCGTCGCCCGAGGCGACACCCAGCTGCGCGCGGATGGCTTCCGTGCGCTCCGGCCCGATGTTGTTGGCGATGGGGCCAGCGGCTTCCGTCTTTCCATCTGTCTCACGCCAGAAGATGTAGCCGAGCCCCGGCTGTCCTTCGCTCTGCGCCCATGAGTTCATGCGGTCGCAGAAGGTGCGGCTGCCGCCGCCCTTGGCGGGGATCGCCCACACGCGGTTCTTCTCGGTCTCGAGCATGCGCGCGAAGACTTTGAAGTTCGAGCCGCGGAAATGCTCGGACACATCCTGCATCACGATCGGATTGCGCAGGTCCGGCTTGTCGGAGCCATACTTCTGCATGGCCTCCGCATAGGGAATGCGCGGCCACTTCTGCGTCACCGGACGCCCGCCGCCGAACTCCTCGAAGATGCCCGTGATGACCGGCTCGATGGTATCAAAAATGTCTTCCTGCGTGACGAAGCTCATCTCGAGGTCGAGCTGGTAGAACTCGCCGGGCAGACGATCCGCGCGCGGGTCCTCGTCGCGGAAGCAGGGCGCGATCTGGAAGTAGCGGTCGAAGCCCGCCATCATCAGCAGCTGCTTGTACTGCTGGGGCGCCTGCGGCAGCGCGTAGAACTTTCCCGCATGCAGGCGCGAGGGCACGAGGAAGTCGCGCGCGCCTTCCGGCGAGGAGGCGGTGAGGATTGGGGTGGCGAATTCGTTGAAGCCGGCGCCCTTCATACGGGTGCGCATGGAATCGACCACCTTCACGCGCAGCATGATGTTCTTGTGCAGGCGCTCGCGGCGCAGGTCGAGGAAGCGATACTTGAGGCGTGTCTCTTCCGGATAGTCCTGATCGCCGAAGACCGGCAGCGGCAGGTCGGCCGCCTGCCCCAGAACCTCGATCTCGGTCACATAGAGCTCGACCTTGCCGGTCGCCATGTCGGCATTCTCGGTGCCTTCCGGGCGACGGCGCAGCTTGCCGTCAAAGCGCACCACCCATTCGGCACGCAGCTTCTCGGCGGTCGGGAAGGCCGGGGAGTCCGGGTCAACGACGCACTGGGTCATGCCGTAGTGGTCGCGCAGGTCGATGAAGAGCACGCCGCCATGGTCGCGGATGCGGTGGCACCAGCCCGAGAGGCGAATCGTCTGGTCGATCGAGGCCTCGGAAGGCTGGGCGCAGGTATGGCTACGGTAGCGGTGCATCGGTCAAACCTCGGGCTGCGCCCGGCCAGCCGGGAGGGCGGCGGCGCGTCAGGGGGGAAATCAGTCGCAGGGGAGGTAGCCGAAAATCCCGCCCGGGGGAAGGCTGGAGGCGGCCCGAAAGGGATCGGGCGAGCGGGGAGATGCCCCGCCCGGCCGTCCGGAGGCCAGCCTGGAGCCCTATTGGACGTCGACGTTGATGCCAATCGGCTTCCAAAGCCCGTCGGAGGGCAGGTACCGGAGGCGGTATTTCACCTGCTTGGGCTTGGTGTCGAAATAGCCCGTCAGGGTCAGGATGCCATCGTCATCGATCTTGGCCGGGTCAGTGGCAACGGGCGCCAGGGTCGCGATCGGGTCGATGATGATCTCCTTTTCGGAGAAGTCCTTGAAGACCTCCTTCAGCTTGTCCGGTGAGAACTGGTCGCGGAAAGGCTTCGAGAGCTTGGCGTGAAGGACCACGTAATTGCCGGTGATGTTGGCATCGTTGAAGGTGAGCAGGGTCACCTTGATGAGCTGCTCCTGCTGGGTGGTGCCCGGCATGCCCTGGGCAAAAGCGCCCGTTGCGAAAGCAAGGCTGAGCGTCAGCCCAAGCGCACCAATCGTCGACCGCAGAACACCCATTTTCGTCCCCCAAAACCCAACGCGGGGCAGTTCCTGCCCGCTTCCAAAGTTAAGCTTTAACGGAGACGGCGATGACGCACCAGTCCACTGAATGCCCGGGGCAACGGGAAATGCCTCAGATGCTCGACTGGATGTGGTTCCGGACAACGGGATAAATCTGCCCGTCCCACTTCTTGCCATTAAAGACGCCATAATGGCCGACGCCCGGCTGCATGTGGTGCGATTTCATATAGGATCGCAGCCGCGAGCACAGATCCTGCGCAACGAGGGTCTGGCCGACGGCGCAGATGTCATCCTTCTCGCCCTCGACCGTGAGCAGGAATGTGCGACGGATGGCAGATGGATCGACCAGGCGCCCTTTGAACATAAGCGTACC
>CAISZN010000070.1 GCA_903889985.1 uncultured Hyphomicrobiales bacterium
CGCGCGCAGTTCTGCGGCCACGTCGCTGACGGGACCCGCGCCTTCCATGACCTCGGCGACGGCGCTGCGCCCCGACATTTCACCCACATCCTGGTTGAAATAGCCGATGGTCGTCCCCCGATCGATCGAGACCTGCCCTTCGTCCGGCGGTTCCTCCCCGGTCATCATGCGAAAGAGCGTTGTCTTGCCGGCACCATTGGGCCCAACGAGGCCAATCTTCTCGCCCTTCTGCAAGCCCGCGGAGGCTTCGATGAAGAGCAGCTGCTGGCCATTCTGCTTGCTGATGTTTTCAAGGCGTATCATCGTTTGGAAATCCGGAAGCTTGGTCCGCACTCTCCTGAAGAGTGGGGATCAGAGGATGGTGATTGCGGAGCCAGTCGCCTGCCTGGGAGACTGACCGACCCGCTCAATGCAGTTCGCGTGTCTCGGGAACATGCCGGACCAGCAGGAATGACACTGCAAGGGCTGATGCGGCAGTGAAGAGAAAGGCTGAACCATAGCTGACCTGATCGGCAAGGAGTGCGAAGATAATGGGACTGAGCACTGCCCCGCCCTGACCGGTGAACCGCCAGAGACCGAGGAACGTGCCACGTGCTTCGTCGGGGGCAACATCAGCGCCGATCGTTTGGACCGAGCCGCCTGTCAGGGCCTGTGCCGCCACCGCGATGAAGAACAGCACGACATACCATTCATAGGGCAGTTCCGCGAAGGCTGAAAACGCCAGGGCCGCCATGGCGATGGCGACACCCGCAAAGCCCGGCACCATGCTTCTCTTGCGGCCGAAGCGGTCAAGGATCCATCCGGCAAGAAAGCCGATGGGCCATGAAATGAGCGCGGCGCCCGTTGCCAGGTAGCCGATCTGCGCCGGCCTCAGATGGTAGGAGTAGGCAGCATAGAGATGCAGGAGGTCTGCCTGGACCGGCCCCCGGGTGAGGCCGGCGAAAAGCACCACCGCGAAATAGACCAGCCGGGGCTGAATGATCTGCCAGAATGACATGGGCCGAACTGCCCGGGCCGGGTCGGCTTTGCGAAGCTTGTCTGCCCGCGGCGTATCGTCGGCAAAGATCAGGATGGGAACGAATGCCAGGAGTGCCATCAGGGCATAGGCGAGGAAGGGGGCCTGAAGGCCCCATTCACTGGCGACATAACCCCCAACGACAGGACCGGCGAGCTTGCCGGTATTGTCCATCCCGAACATCCAGCTGACCAATCGACCTCTCTGGCTCGCGGGCGCGCCATGGGAAATGGCCGCCAGACGCCCCATGAGCCACATCTGCGCTGCCAGGCCACCCAGAAAGCGCCAGATCAGAAGTTCCGGAAAGCTGTGCGAATAGGCCGTGAGGACAGCAAACAAGGATGTCAGCAGCGGGCCCGCGATCATGACGGACCGCCGTCCGAACCGATCGATGAGCCAGCCTGAGGGAATGGTGCCCGCCAGATTGCCCAGCAGAAAGGACGTCACCACGCCACTGGCAACACCAAAGCCCACGTCAAATGATTTGGCCAGGGTCGGAACTGCCGGCAATGCGATGCCGGTGCCCAGCGCAAAGATCAGGGCAGGGAGGTAGGTCGACAGAATGGCCTGCGTGGAGAGCGCACCGCGGGACGAACTCATGCTGACGACACACTCCGTCCGGTCAGAATGGCAGCAGGCCTGCCAGCGGGAACAGCGGTGTGCACCTAGGGGGGTCGGGAACCCCAAGTCAAGACACTCCCAAAAGGCCTGGAACCCGGGGGTTTCAGTCCAGTTCGTAGAGCTTCTTGATCATGTCCGACGAGGCCTGCATCACCTGCAGGGATGCTGCAAAGCCGTTCTTGGCCGAGACCATATTGGTCACTTCGGCAATCATGTCGACATTGGGCATGGACACGAAGCCCTGTGCGTCCGCCAGCTGGGAGTCCGGCTGATATCGGCGCACGGAGGCTGGCGTGATGGACGAGGTCTTCGCCTCAACGCCCCCGCCCGGCAGGGACGACTGATCCACACGCACCGGTGCATAGGCCTGTGGACCCGACGGCCCCGTGCTGCCTGCAGACTGCATGTTGGCGATATTGCTGGCAGATGCCTGCATGCGCAGATCCGCAGCGCCAAGACCCATTGACGCGATGTTGAGAGCTGACATCATATCCAGACTCCAGACGGTAACGCACCGTGATACCGCCCGGAGATCTGTGTGCTCTTTTCAATTTCCCTAAAATTCTAACGAGTGCGCGATTGCCGGTCAGTGAGCCCGCTTGAGATCAAGACGCATGGGGCTGCGGAAGGTTGACGATGGCATCCAGGCCAATTGCGCCTTAACGCGGCTGTATTGGGGAATGACCTTGTGGAATTCGTCCATGGCGATCTTGACCGCCATGCGCGCGATGGCACCGCCAAGGCAGGCGTGAACGCCGCCGCCAAACCCAAGATGTCCCTTCGGCTTGCGTCCGACGTCATAGACATCAGGCGATGCGAACTTCCTGTCGTCGCGATTTCCAGACCCATAGGCGAGACAGACAAAGTCACCCGCCTTCATGACCTGCCCATGCAACTCCACATCCGTCTTGAGGCACCGCCTGAAACGCTGCGCCGAGGTGTTGAAGCGCAGGGATTCCTCAATCGCATCAGCCAGCAAGTCCGGATTTTCAACGCACTTCGCCCTGGCTTCGGCGAAGTCCGCCATGTTGAGGGCAAACATCGCCATATAACCGCCAAGCGACTCGATGCCCGCCATGATCAGGGTCGTCGTCGTCAGCAGAACCTCGCGTTCATCAAGCTTGTCGCCATCGATCTCAGCCGTGGAGAAATGCGAGATCAGGTCATTCTGCGGATTGGCCCTGCGCTCAGCAATCACACTGGCCGCATAGTCGCGCATCCAGTTGAAAGCCTCGATGTGTTCTGGCCCTTTGGCGCGCGTGCGCGGATCCGACTGGACCATCAGGACGGCCTTGTCGCGGACGGTTTTTTCATCCCCAAGCGGCAGTCCCAGGGCTGCAAAGAGCACGCGCACGGTGAACTTGGACGAAAAATCCTCGACGAAGTCGAACTGCTCTTTCCCATGGAGTGCGGCCACTGCCTCTGCGGCGATCGCGCGCATCGGATCAGCCAGGGCTTCCAGATTTCGCTTCACGAAGGCCTTCTGGATGAGCCCGCGCAAGCGGTCATGCCTTGGCGGATCAGTCGTGCCGAGCGTCGCACCCGCCCTGTTTGGCAGTTCCGTCATGAGATTGCCCTGCGCCGATGAATAGGTCTGCCATTCGTTCAGGGCGCGCATGATGTCGTCGTAGCGCGACAGGATCCACATGCCGGCCTCAGGACTCCAGAAGCAGGGATGCTCATCCCGCAGGACCCTGTAGGAGGGGAAGGGATCAGCGTCGACGTCAGGCGAATAGGGATCGAAAGTGAACATGAGCGTTTCCTGCCGCGGAGACCTCAAGATCCCCAGTCGCCGCCAATCCTAGCGGCCGCAGTCACCTTGCCGGAATGGACGAGACCGGCATTTTTTGGTACTTTTCAGTCAATTGCCTCCGTCAAAAGGAGGAATATTTCCGCTTGAAAGACTGAATATGGGATCTGGAACTCCACTTTCCTCGGCCTCAATCCCTGTATTTTCGCTTTACGGAGAAGCGGATGCGGTAAGGCCGGAATTCATCCATGTGGAAGACATCCGCAGCCGCAGCGAGCCCTATGGATGGGAGATTGCAGAGCACCGCCATCACGGGCTGTCGCAGCTCTTGCTCTTGATCGAAGGCAGCGCACGCCTGCAGATTGAGGGCAGGTATTTAGCGCTCAACGGGCCATTTGCTGTCGTTGTCCCATCAGGCGTTGTTCACGCCTTCCAGTTCACGCCGGACACGGTCGGCCATGTGCTGACGATCGAAGATTCCATGCTGTCACAGGGACCAAGCGGAGCCTTTGATCTCACCAATCTGTTCCAGGAAGCGGTCCTTGTCGATCTGGCCTCAGCCGAACACGCCACCGCTCGTCTCGTCGCACTTTTCGAACAGATCATCGTGGAGTTCCGGGAAGGTGGCCTTGCAACCTCGGAGGTCCTGAAATGGCTGGTCAGTGCTTCGCTGGTTCTGGTGCTGCGGCAACACGACACCATGGCCCGCGAGAGGCTTCAGGGCGCGAGGGTCACGGCTGATTTTCATCGCTTTCGGCAGATGGTGGAGACCCACTTCATGGATCACTGGGCAGTGCCCCGTTATGCCAATGAAATGAACATCAGCGAAAGCCGGCTGAACCGTGCCTGTCGCGCCGCTGCCGGCAAATCTGCCCTGGAGATCATTCAGGATCGACTGACCCTGGAAGCAAGGCGCCGTCTGGTCCATATCGCGGGAACCATTTCATCCGTGGCTTACGAACTGGGATTTGAAGATCCAGCCTATTTCTGGCGTTTCTTCCGCCGCCGCACAGGGCTGACGCCGACGCAGTTTCGCCAGCAACACAACACCAGCGCCAATCTTTGATACTTGAGGAAAGCCTTCAGCCCCCCATCGAGAAATTGTCCTGCCGCCGGGTCCAGCCGGTGACACGCGCTTCGATGACGGAGAAAGCTGCATAGAGCGCCACGCCCATCACCGCCAGGATCAGAAGACCAGCAAAGACCAGCGGGACATCGAAGCGCGAACTGGCGATCATCATGAGATTGCCGATGCCGCGATTGGACGCCACCGTCTCTGAGATCACCGTGCCGACGAAGGCGAGTGTCACGGCGACCTTCAGCGATGCAAAGAAGTAGGGCATCGCGCGAGGCAGGCCGACGTTGATCAGGATATCCAGCTTCGAGGCGCGCAGCGTGCGCATCACGTCTTCAAGTTCCGGCTCTGTCGTGGCGAGCCCGGTTGCCACATTGACGATGATCGGAAAGACGCAGGTGACCGCAGCCGTGATGATGGCAGGAACCGTGCCCGATCCGAACCAAAGCACGAGAATGGGAACGACAGCGACTTTCGGAATGGAGGCAAAGCCGATCAGAAGCGGATAGGCCACCTCATAGGCCAGTTTGGACGAGCCAACGAGGACACCCAGCAGGACACCGCTCACGATGCCAATCGCAAATCCGACGAGGGTTGTGTAGATCGTCTGGAACGCATGCGGCCAGATCGCGGGTGCATAGGTCCACAGGGTCTCCAGGATCTGGGACGGTCGCGGGACAACGATATCCCTCACCTTGAAAATGATGCACAACAATTCCCAGACGACAAAGAAGCCGAGGATGAGCGACGTGGAGGTGAGTCTCATGCGCGCTTTTGGGCTCATGACACTGGCTCCTTCTGCGTCCGGGCGGAAACGATCAGCTCACGAAGCCGCTGGGTCAATTGCACGAATTCAGGACTGAACGTCATGTCGATGGTCCGCGGGCGCGCAAATGGAACCGCACAATCCTCGACCACGTGACCCGGCCGCGCGCGCATCACCATGATGCGGTTTGCCAGGTAGCTCGCTTCCTTCAGGTCGTGGGTGACCAGCATGACCGTCGGACGCCGCGCAATCCACAGATCCTGCATGATCGCCCAGAGTTCCTCGCGGGTGAACTGATCGAGCGCGCCGAAGGGCTCATCGAGCATCAGCAGTTCGGGATCATGGATCAGCGCACGGCACAGGGAGGCCCGCTGAAGCATGCCGCCCGACAACTCCCAGGGATGCTTGTCCGAAAAGCCCTTCAATCCCACCTGCGCCAGGAGATCTTCTGCCCTCTCGCGAAACTCACCATGACGCTTTGATCGAAACTGTCCACGAAAGGGCGGGACGATCTTGAGGGGCATCATGACATTGTCGAGGATGGTCAGCCACGGAAGCAATGTCGGATTCTGAAAGGCCATGCCGACGCGCACCGGCTCGGCACCAACTTCACGGCCTGCAACAAAGACAAACCCAGACGTCGCCTGAATGAGGCCTGTGACGAGCTTGAGAATCGTTGACTTTCCGCATCCCGACGGACCGACGAGCGCGACGAAATCTCCCTTCTCGATCTGAATGCTGGTTTCAGACAGCGCCGCAACGGTACGCTCGCCCTGGCCATAGGTCAGCGTCGCCTTTTCGAGTTCAACAAATGCGGACGGGCCGACTATGTCCTTCATCGCAGGGCCGCGTCCTTGGGCGCCTTGAGAATGAAGGCCGTAGTCTGATCGAGATTTTTAGGCTGAGGTGGCGGCATTTGCTGGATCGAATGTACGGAACGCCCCCAGCCCTGCGTAGCGGCCACAAGCTCCCGGTCCCGCATGGCAAATTTTCCACGCACGATGGTATGGATCGGCAGGCCACAGACCTCCCGGCCATGCCATGGGGTGATCTTCGATCTTGACTGCAGCTTCGCATCGTCAATGCGCCAGCGATGACCAAGGTCGATCAGTGAAATGTCAGCGTCGGCGCCAGGCTCGATAACACCCTTGCGCGGCCACAGGCCCCACGCCTTCGCAGGATTGACCGCCGACCAGCGCACATAGTCGCAGATGGAGGCATGTCCTGCCGCCACTTCGGTCAACATGATCGGTCGCTGCGTTTCGACTCCGGGGAATCCGCAATCAACCATCCAGATGTCGTTGCGTGTCTTCTCTTCTGGCGCATGGGGTGCATGATCGGTTGCGATCATGTCGATGAGGCCCGATGTCAGGGCATTCCAGATGGGCAGCTGATTTTCCCTCTCACGGACCGGCGGATTGACGCGGATGATCCCGCCCAGACGCGCATAGTCATCCGCAGACAAAAATATATAGTGCGGACAAGTCTCGCCGGTGATGTCGACTCCGCGCGCCTTGGCCTCAGCTAGGGGGCGCAATTCCGCCGCTGATGAAATGTGCAGGATGTGAATCCTGGCACCCGTCCATTCCGCAAGAACGGCAGCGCGCGAAACAGCTTCAATGGCAACCACCGCAGGCCTTGCAGCCAGATGGGCCAGCGGATCGATACGTCCTGCCTTTGTCAGCGCGCTCTGGCGACGCTCCATGATGGAATTGGTCTCGGCATGCAGCGAGATCCTCTTGCCGGTTGGCGCCACCACTTCAAAAGCTTCCAGCATGGCGCCGGTTGTGGGAGAGGGGATCGCTCCAAAGGTATTGCCCATGTAAAGCTTGAAGCCGATCACCCCGGTTTCGATCAGCTCGTCGACCTTGTCGATCGTATCTTCGCCAAGCAGGCCATAGAGGCCGTAATCGACATAGGCCTTCGAGCTTGCGATAGCGTGTTTTTCCGCAAGGATCTTTGCATTGGCCGTCGGCGGAATCGTGTTCGGCATTTCGAAGACAGTGGTCACGCCGCCAAAGGCTGCGGCAGCTGTACCGCTTGCCCAGTCTTCCTTGTGCGGATAGCCGGGATCGCGAAAATGGACATGCACATCAATGGCACCCGGCAGAAGGTGAAGGCCTGTCGCATCGAGCGTTTCACTGGCCTCCGGCATGATGTCCTTCGCCCCCACGGCGAGGATTTTGCCGTCCTTGACCGCGACACTCCCGGCAAAGGTCGTGTCGCCCGTGACGACGGTGGCGTTGTGAATGACAAGATCAGCTAACATGATTGGTTCTCACAACATCGCCCAGCCGCCATCGACCGGCAGGTCGACGCCGGTCAGCTGCCTTGAGACGTCACTGGCCAGAAAGAGGCAGGCGTTGGCGACATCCTCGTCCTGGGTGACACGGCGCAGTGCATAGTCTGCAGCATGGCGTTCCATCGCCTCTTCAAGGCTGATGCCCAGCGTCCGTGCCATGTTGGCGCAGACCTTCTCGCGGAAGCGTGGACCATCCACCATTCCGGGCGCCACATAGTTGACGTTGATATTGTGCTGGCCAACCTCCAGCGCGAAGCTTTTCGTGATCCCGCGCAGGCCCCATTTCGACGCCGAATAGGCCATGCGACCAGCCCGCCCGCGCATGCCGAAGGTGCCACCCACATTCACGATCTTGCCGTAGCGCTGTCCGATCATCGCGGGCAGGACGGCATGCATGGTGTGAAAGCAGCCATTCATGTTGAGGGTCACGATCTCGTCGAATTCTTCCGGCGTTGTCTGCGCGCCGGTCTTTCCGATTGGACCCGAGCCGCCGGCCACATTGACGAGAATATCGATCCGCCCGAAGGCGGCGGCCGTTGATGCCGCCGCCTTTTCGCATTGTTCGGAAACCGTGAGATCACAGGGGATGACAATGGCCTTGCCACCTGCCGCCTTGATCTGCGCAGCGACGGGCTCGATGGCGCCGACGTCACGCCCCACCAGCGCCAGCAGGCATCCCTCGGCTGCGAAGGCCTTGGTGATGGACGCACCCATGCCCTTGGCCGGGCCGGTGATGAAGGCCACCCGGCCATTCAGCTTCAGATCCATGATGTGATCTCCGGTCCGGGAAACTCAGAACAGCTTCTTGGGACGATCCGCGAGCGGCGGCAGGAATTCCGGCGTGAAGATCTCCGAGATCGCCGGGGTGCGCGGCAGCTGGCTGACCTTGACCAGCGTGTCGATGGAACGCTTCAGACGGTCCATATCCACATCGCCAAGGCCCACTTTCGCAAGTTCCGGATGGCTCATTTCGGAACGGACCGTGGCATCGAAGAGCGCGCGGTCGACGTCCTTCTTGATGAGTGGCTCGCGCTTGGCAACCGATGCAATTGCCGCATCGGGATCCTTGACGGCTGCAATCACGCTCTTGTTGATCGCACGCAGGAAGCCGCGGATGGCCTCGGGATTTTCCTTCACCAGTTTGCGGGACACGATCATGGAGTTTGAATAGAGATCCAGCCCATAGTCGCCAAAGGCGATGTAGCGGATGTCATCATCCTTCAGGCCCATGGCGCGGGCAGAAAAGCGGATTGTATTGATGTAGCCGAAGACGCCATCGACCTCGCCCTTCATGAGCATCTGCTCGCGAAGGTTGGGCGCAAGATTGGTGACCTTGATGGTCGAGCAATCGATCTTGGCGGCTGCACAAAAGGCGGGGAAGAGCTTCAGCGCGCCGTCATTGGCCGCGCCACCAAGCGTCTTGCCGACGAGATCCTCGGGCTTCTTGATCGGGCTGTCAGCCTTCAGGCCAATGGTGAAGGGCGGCGTGTTGTACATGACGCTCACCGCGATCGGCGCGTCCTCGGGCTTTTTCGCTGCGAGTTCGATCAGCGCGTTCAGATCACCAAAACCGATGTCATAGGTGCCATTGGCCACCAGCGGAACCGCCGCGCCGGAACCATTGCCCTGATCCATCTGGACCTCAAGACCCTCGGCTTTGAAATAGCCAAGGTCCTCGGCAAGGAAGAGCATGCCCTGCGGGCCCTGGTACTTCCAGTTGAGGATCATCTTGAGCTTCGTGTCGGCAAGTGCGGAAGAAAATGTACCGGCTGCGACGAGCGCGCCTGCGGCGAGGCCCAGAATGCTTCGGCGAATGACTTGAGACGGCATGGCATTATTCCTTTGTGGTTGAAGCGGTTGATTGTCTGAGGGCATCGAGCACGCTCGCACGGGTCGCAACGGACCCGTGCAGCAAGGGCACGAGATAGAGGATGGCATCGGTCACGTAGCGCGGTGAGGAGGTTGCGCAGGCATCCTCGATGAGGACGCATTCGAACCCGCGTGCTGCGGCATCACACAGGGTCGCATAGACACAGCGGTCGATGTTCACGCCTGCGAAGAAGAGGGTCCGCACACCAAGATTGCGAAGGACGGAATCCAGCTCATTGTCATGGAAGCCGGTCAGCCGATGCTTGTGAACGACAATGTCTTCGGGTTCAGGGGCGAGTTCATCGATGGTGCGCGCACCCCAGTCACCCTGGACGAGAATGCGGCCGTGCCCGGTCGTCGAGGGGTCTCCATAGGTCGGCCGCTGGCCATCGCGACTGCCCTTGCGCTTGAGCGGCAGGGGCACTTCAGGGGCTCCGGGCAGTACACCCCAGTTCAGCCAGATGACAGGGATGCCGGCCGAGCGCATGGCGCCAGCCACCTCGCGGATAGGGTCGATCACCGCCGTCAGGGGCGCAGGGTCAATCCCGGCGGCTGGAAACCATCCCTCGGGATGCAGAAAGTCATTCTGCATGTCGACAATGATGAGGGCGGTGCCGGATGCATCGAAGGAAAGATCGGAAGGCGCTGCCGACAGACGGAAGCGTTCAAGATTTGCAATTCCATCCGCAACCGGCAATGCCAAGGCAACCCTCCGAAGGTTTCGTGCAGGAGCCCGAGCAAGGATCCGGCCACGACCGCTTTTCGGCTCAGGCAAAGGCTAGGCGGGCCCAGCGCTTCATTCCATTGCTGATTTCAGGCTAGAGTGTTGCCGAAAAGTATTCACCCGGTGAGTGCCATGCGCCATCTCAAGAGCCTGCGCTATTTCGACCAGGTTGCCCGGTCCGGCTCGATCCGGAAGGCGGCGGAGGTTCTCAACATCACGCCTTCCGCGCTCAATCGAAGGGTCATGGATATCGAGGAGGAACTCGGTGCCCAGCTTTTCGAGCGCCAGCCACGCGGTATGCGTTTAACCGCTGCAGGCGAGGTTTTCGCCCGGTTTTGCAGGAAGCAGTTTGCAGATGCCGAACTCGTCCTGTCCCAGATCGAGGATCTGAAGGGCTTGCGGCGCGGCACCGTGCGAATCGCGGCCAGCCAGGCACTCGCCCATGGCTTCCTGCCCCAGGCCATTCATGCCTTCCAGCAGATCTATCCGCTGATTTCCTTCGAGGTCACCATCAGCGACCACGAGCGCGCCATGCAGGCCCTCGCCTCGCTTGAAGTCGACGCGGTGCTTGTTTTCCGTCCGCCTTTCCTGCCCAATTTTCAGCCGCTGCTCACCATTCGACAGCGGCTGGTCGCGCTGATGGCACAGACCCACCCGCTCGCGGTAAAGGCGGTCCTGCGGCTGTCGGAATGTCGCCAGTATCCGCTGGCCCTGCCTGAGCGCAGCATTGGCGGGCGCCAGCTTCTGGACGATGTCACTGCGCGGGCCGGTTTCAGCCTGAACCCGGCGATCCAGTCCAACTCGTTCGAATTCCTGCGCGGATGCCTCGTGCGGGGAGAGGCCATCTCATTCCAGATCGAGGTTGGCGCGCTTCCCGACCATCTCGCTGGTTCAGGCGTTGTGCGCCGTCCCATCGACAGCCGCGATCTTCCGGAGGCCAATCTCGTGCTGGGGCAATTGCGGGAACGCAATCTGCCTGTTGCCGCCTCGATGTTCTGCGAGCACCTGAAAGCCGCCCTGAGGGCGCTTGCACCAGCGGATCACCCGGCCTCAGAGGTCTGATGGACCTACATCCACTTCGGGACATTGACCCGTTCAAAGCGCGAGAGGCCGTCGAGCAGGCTCTGGGCATCTGAATCGACGACGATGCTGCCGCGATGGGCCGCAGGCAGGAATTTCTCGGCGATCATGTGATCGATGAAGCCCATGAAGGGCTGGTAGTAGCCTGCCACATCGAAAAGCCCTGCCGGCTTGTCGATTTCGCCCAGCTGGTTCAGCGTCCAGATCTCCATGAACTCTTCCAGAGTTCCGATCCCGCCGGGAAGGGCGATGAAGGCCTCGGCCTCTTCCGCCATCCTGAGCTTGCGGGCCCGCATGGTTCCCACGATCTCATGACGGGTCAGCGATGGATGCAGATGGCCGAGACCCGCCAGACGCTCTGTGATGATGCCATGGGCCTCACCGCCTGCAGCCAGAACAGCGTCGGCGAGGACGCCCATCAGCCCTTTATGGGTTCCACCATAGACGAGGGTCACGCCGGCACGGCCCATGGCGGTTCCAAGCTTGTGGGCTGCATCGGTATAGGTCGTCCCGGCACCTGTATTGGAGCCACAGAAGACGGCGATCGATCGGATGGTCCTGGCCATTTTACCCCTGCATGCAAAACCGCATCAATTTGCTGGGATCTCTGGACCTGCGCAAGCCTTGCACGGCAGACAAGTCTGCCGTCATGGCATGCAGAGATAGACAGCGGATTTTCTCAGAAGACGAGCATTCATTCTGCCGTGCGCTTGCTCGTATAGGACATCCCGAACAGGCCGCTGCGCTGAATTTCGGGCTCAGGCGCAGCCCGAGAAACCACAACTGGCGGGAGATTCTGGCATTTCATCGAATAGACAAGCGTCCCATCCGCCAGCTGCCCGATGGGAGCGCAGGGGTCTGCCACGACACGCGCCGGCTTTGCAGGCGCCTTGGTCTGCGCAAAGGCCGGGGCCGACAAAATGAGGAGGGCGATCAAGGGGCGAAGCATGGGAAGCATCCTTCAAAGGTGTGGGCACGGGGAAGCGCGTGGGGCGAGCATCCTGAAAAGCA
>CAISZN010000071.1 GCA_903889985.1 uncultured Hyphomicrobiales bacterium
GTGAGTTCGAATCTCACCCCTTCCGCCAACACCTCCAAAAAAGCTACCCCTTTAAAAGACCTCTCAAATTCTTGTCGGATGTTTCCGAGTGAGCCGAAGGCTTTACCGGCTGCTGGAATGCGCTCATCTGACGTCCGGGGGTCGCGGGAGCATCAAGGATTAATTCGCCCGATGATGAATTGGCCGTCCAGGGGCTTTGACAGGTAATGCGAGACGGAGCGCCTGACATGGCTTCCTGAGAACACGAAAGGAAGGTGTGTTGCCTTGTTTTCGTATACTTGCAGGCCGCCATGGTCGACCAATTCAAATTGCATGTTTTTGGATGGATCGGGAAACCACGGTTCCATGGCAGTCACTTCGCTTTTTGTTTCATCATATCCGTGAATGACATTCACATGACCGCTAAACGGGCCAGAGGAAAAGCCAATCAACATTGGAAACTTCCTTTCCTCGAGACTTGATTGCAACTGCGCGGGAGTGATGCGGTCGCGTTTCATAAAAATGCCAGCAAGGCTCACCGTCATCAATTCGTTCGCGGTGATCGTGCCATCCGTTCCCACCCGTGCAATAGCAAGAATGGACAATTGGGATCTCGAATTGCCCTTTGCACGTGTCATCCATGCCAGACTGGCGGCCCAGCATGCACCCGTATCAAGCTGGCCTTCCGGAGGAACCAGCGTGAATCCTCCGGATGCGAGGTCATTCATGTGCTGAAGCGTGTGCAAATTTGGATCAATAACGCCATCAATGTGGTGGAAAATCCCTTTGTTGAGCCAGAAATTTTGAAAATCCCAGATGGCGTCCGACAGGAGGCGAGGGCAATCTCCATCTGGCCCGCATAGTGGTCGGACTGCCCAAGCTGCCTTTTTCCCCCCGTCGGCCTCGCCAATATTGGCAAGCAGGTCGATGATCTTCGCCTGATCAGCTGCCTTGTTGGGAACCTTGACGTTGGCAGGGGTCTGCATGCGCCGTCGGACACCGACAGAAAGTGAAATCGATGTTGTCATCAATTTGCTCCTCGACCAACCTGGCCCGAAGGATAACCATCCAGGTCATGCACGACAATTGGAGGATCCATGGAGCCACAGAGCCATGAACTCTTGAGTGCGTTTTCGCACCTGAGGAGAAGTTTCCGCTGCGCGCGCCGCCCGGGCTGGCAAAAGCATCATTTGGCGATCCTTTCGGAGAAGCCTTTTTTGCCCTTTCCTATGATGGGCTTGTCGCAGATGATTTCGGCGGTCCTTTGATAAAAGCTCCTCAGGACCACTCCAGGGACAGGCTGACGCCCCTATGTCGCAGAGCCAAACTCAGGTCGAGAAAACAATCCAGGGCCGCCCGCCAAAGGCAGCCAAAATTGGTTTGATAGTGCTCAAGATTCTCATCGCCCTGGCCTTCATTTCGGTCTGGCTATCAATATCGACGGCCTGGGCAGTCATGACGCTGCCAGCGAATTTGATGGCGAATGATTCTGGCAACGCATCCCTATGGGATCATGCGACTCTCATGGCAGGAATGGCCATCGGGCAACTGGTGTTCGCAGCTGCCGGAGTCCCTGGCGGATTGGCTATTTGCTGGGCCAGGCTTCGAAAAATATGGGTCTGGAGCTTTGTCATTCTGGCACTCGCAGGCGTCGCGATCCAGGTTTGGGCGTTCAAGTCATTCGCCGCAGCCATGGGCTGGTAGGTGCAGAAAAACGCTTTGGCGCAAAAACAGAAGCGCCAGAAATGATCGGCCAAAAAAGAAAAGCGCCACAGACCATCAAAGGTCAGCGGCGCTCTCACTCAAAACCCGGCGCTCCGTACTGCCATTACATCCGTGGTCAGCAGGGCGTTTTCGGATTAAAGAAGCTGAAGATTGTCAGCGGAGCTCTTCCCGGTCCGGCGGTCGGCTACGACCTCGTACTGGAGCTTCTGGCCTTCAGCGAGCGAACGCAGACCTGCGCGCTCAACAGCGGAGATGTGCACGAACACATCGGTGCCGCCTGTCTCAGGCTGAATGAAGCCGAAGCCTTTTTCGGAGTTGAACCACTTGATTGTACCAGTTGCCATTACGGCGTTCCTTAAAGCTTAGAAATAGTAGAAGCCGCCCGAGGGCGGTCTCGATCGAAATCGAATGTAAGGGAAGGTGTCGTCGGGTCAGCGCTGAGGCTTAACCAAGTCGGTCAACCGGTAGTTCGATAAGACACATATAGACTGAATTTCAAAGAAAACAAGGGTTGATTGAAGGTGTCCTTCATATCTTTGACTTGAACGGCCACGCTTTCTCAAGTTTTATTCCGGACGATACCCCGCCAAGACACGGAAAGTGCCCGTAAATCTGTATATTTTGAGGCATCCGGGAACCGTCGAGACATAGGGCTGTATCTCAATTTTCCATCCTGGCGTCTTGGACGAGGTCGGTATGCCGGACCTGCTTATTTTCCGGCACGCGCGATGTAATCGGCAAGCCATTGCTTGTCTTCCGTAGGGACCGAGAGGGCGCGGACCACTTCATTCTGAACGTCTGGTCCCGCCTCGTAGTCGGGAACGTAACCAAGGGTCTTTTGTGCGTCCTCCGCGTAGTCGTGATCATGTTCCAATTGGTGCAGGGCCTCACGGATCGCGTCGACCGCGCCCTGGGGCGTGTTGGGCGGAAGGACGAGCATGCGTTGCATGGCGCCGTTGATGGCAAGGACGTGGCGGTAGATATCCCACATCTTTCCTGATGGTTCGCGGCCTGTCACGTCCCGGAAAAATTCGTGGAAGGGTTTCATGGGCAGGCCCTTCGCTTGTGAGGGCTGGCTGTAGCGGGTCCCATTCCAGCCCGGATCATAATAGAGCGGAACAGCCTCGCCCTTGGCGATGAGGCCTGGCTCGACGACGGACCTGTAGCCGGCAGGCGACTCCGCGAAGAAGTTGATCTCGCTGCGCTGCAAGGCGAGGCGCGCTGTCGAATTGCTCGTGTAGCCGGTCACATAGCGGTAGGAGAGGCCGAGTTGGTCAAGTGTCAGGCGTTCGAGCAAATCTTTGGAGGAATCGATCGTCAGCCCACCGACCACGATGCCTGTGGCCTTCAGCAGGTCGGCCGAGGTTCTCAGGCCAGGTGGAACGTCGGAACGCACATAATAGACCGTCGTGCCCGGCTGGTAGGCGACCATGCGGTAGGAGAGAAAGTCGACCCGCGAGGTTTCCTTGAGGCTCACGTAACGCCAGGCCGACCCCGTCAGGTAGCCCAGCATCGTTCCGTCCTTGGGGGCAACTTCGCCGAGGAAATTTGTGCCGACCGCGCCGCCACCTCCATCCATATTCTGCACGATAATCGTTGGAGAGCCTGCGATGTGCTTGCCGAGATGGCGCGCGAGAAGCCGACCCTCGATGTCCGTTGGCCCGCCTGGAGCAAAGTTGATCAGCAGCGTGAGGCGCTTGTTCTGGTAGAAGGCATCGGCAGCATGGGCCGAAGATGCGCCCAGCAGGCAGGCTGCTGCCAGGAGCGAACCGATCAGTCTGGCCATGTTTCCCCCAAATCCGGAAATGTTCTTTTCAGGTAGCATAGGAGGTTCAGGCTGAGAGGCAAACGAGCAGATTGCAAACCCATTCAAAATGAATGAACGGAAAGCCTGCCTGGCGCCTGAGCCCATTCGCATTTCAAGGCCGGTCTCGAAGGCGATCCCGCGCGCTCCGACCGCTCATTCCAAGGTTCCTACGAGCTTTTCGCTTCTCCTCAACCGGTTTTGCGAAAGCTCCATCCGCTCGTCGGCAGGTTCGTGTGAACAGCAGCGTCGAGGTTGAGCTTGCCGGGATTGAGTAGGCCGTAAGGATCCATCTCGCGTTTGAAAACAGCATCGCGTGGTGTGATGCGTTTGATCCCAACCTCGCGGACGCCCGTCGTATGGGAATTGGCAACGCCCGCACCATGAGACTGCAAAAGCTTGACCATGTTTGCCATCTGGGCCTCGCTCTCATAGGTGATCACCGGTGAGCCCATGGCGACGACGCGTCCCTCGCTCCAAAAGACTTCGAGCCGCATGGGCTGCTGGGGTCCTGCAGCCGCCCGCACTGCTGTAATGGCCTCAATGGTGCCATCGGCGGGGAAGATGCCCTGAAAACCAGTAAACTTTGGATTGGTCTTCTGGATCTGGCGCATGCCATGCCCATAGGCAAATTCAAACAAGGGCGCGCCAAACGGGCTTTCGCCTGAAACATTGTCGGCGACGATGCGGCCGCCATGTTCGGTGACGAGATCTGCGAAGGCGCCCATGCCGGCTTCGGCGATATAGCAGTTCGCCATGCTGCAGTTCTCAGGAATGACGCCATGCAGGTCGCGCATATAGTGGGGCAGGGGCCATTCCTGCAGGGAGATTACTTTCTTTGTGATTGCCAGCTCATGGCAAAGCCGCAAGCCAAATCTCGCGCAGGACGTGAATTCATCGAATGCCACTAGGCATTCATGCCATGTCCAGGCAGGCGAGACCGGCATCTCGATGTCGGTGATGATCCCAGTTGTTCCTTAGGCATGATGCACGAGTTCGATATCATTGCCGGTTAGCTCGATGAGCTTTGGCTCGTCCTCCACACTCATCACCTCGACCGCAGCTATATTGCCCCGGTCGCGCAGCATTCCCCATTGGGCACTGCCAATCCCGCCGCTGCCGCCAGCAATGAAACCTGCAATGGTGGCGGTTTCCGTGGTGGAAGGATGAATGCGAAGCTCCCAACCCTTTGGGCGGATGGCGGCGTCCATGTCATTCACGGTTGTACCTGCGTTGGCTCGCACAATGCCTTCTCGCAGAGAGATCACGCCCTTGTAGGTCATGATGTCGAGCAGGATGCCGCCTTCCAGCGGCACGCTCTGCCCATAATTGGCCGTCCCGCCCCCGCGAACCGTGATCGGCAGGCGATGACGGACAGCAGCTTTCACTGTTGTGCGGATTTCTTCCTTCGACCGGGGAGAGACCACGACGTCTGCGCTCTTGCCGGCAAGTGCCTCGCGAAGGAGCGGGCTGATCGTGAACTGGTCACGACTTTTCCGCCGGACTGTCGCCGGGTCTGCCGTATGGGCAATGTCGCCGAGTTCGGCGCAAAAAGACTCGACGGATGTCATGGCGCATCTCCGGTTCAGACGATCAGTGCTGCAGATGCTCGCGATTTTGTGAAGTAGTCGGGCACCTCAGGTGACGTCAGGGTTTAGGGCTGCAACCGATGTGCCAGACTGTCTGACAGGCACAGTCGCTTGAGGTTGATGCTTTGGGGACCAATCGCTGCGCGATCGTGCCGCGTTTCACCAGTGAATGCCCAAATCCAAGGCGAAATATGCCGAGAGTGCCTAAAGATTACGCTGATGTATGCAATATTTGCAGCAATCCATGCTTGTGCGTCTTCTCAGACCCGATGGCACCTGCCTTGCAACGTCTCAAAAAGTCATCTCGCCTCTGGGGTTCATCCATGACTGTCGTGACTGTCGCTTCGGGTCTCATTTCTTCCTTCCGCAAAATTGCTGCGCCAGCCCTGGCTGCTTCGGCGCTATTTGCGTCCCTCTCGGGGGCGTTCGCCGCCGATAAGGTGACATTTCTGACGAGTTGGTTCGCGCAGGCGGAGCATGGTGGCTTCTATGCGGCGAAGGCTCTGGGTCTTTACGAAAAGGCCGGGCTTGATGTGACAATCAAAATGGGTGGACCGCAGGTCAACGGTTTGCAGCTGCTGCTCGCTGGCGAAACCGACTTCATGATGGGTTACGACATTCAGGTCCTGAAGGCACTTGAACAGAACATGCAGATCACAACCGTGGCTGCCTCCTTCCAGTTCGACCTGCAGGGAATGATGACCCATGACGACACCAAGGGCCTCGATCAGTTCAAGGACAAGCCGATCCTGATCGCTTCCTCCAGCCGCATGACCTTCTGGCCGTGGCTGAAGAAGAAGTATGCTTACACCGACGAGCAGCTTCGCCCTTACACATTCAATCTTCAGCCCTTTGCAGCAGACAATAATGTCGTTCAGCAAGGCTATGTGTCTTCCGAGCCATATGCTGCTTCCCAGCAGGGCCTGAAGGTGAACTTCTTCCTGTTCGCGGATCAGGGCTACCCGCCCTATGGCACGACCATCGTCACCACCAAGGCGTATCTCGACAAGAACAGCGACGTTACAGCCCGTTTCGTGAAAGCTTCGATGGAAGGCTGGCGCGAATATATCAAGAACCCCGGTCCTGCGAATGCCCTGATCAAGGCTGACAATCCGAAAATGACGGATGATCAGATTGCCTATGCGATCGAGGCGCTCAAGCGCATCAAGGCTGTTGACGGTGGCGATGCTGCAAAGTTGGGTATCGGCATCATGACCGAGAAGCGCTGGAAGCAGACCTATGACTTCCTCGTTGAAGGTGGCCTTCTCAAGCCGGAAGTCGATTGGAAAGCGGCTTTCACGGACCGCTTTGTGAAAGACCTCAAGATCACCATGTGATGGATAAGGTTGTGCTTACTGAAGATCGCCTGAGCCAGGACGGGGAGATAGCCTTGGCAACAAGCCGAGGTTCATCGCCCCCTGTCGTGGAGATCCTGTCGGCACGAAAGACCTTCGCCGACGGGACCATCGCCTTGTCTCCTGTTGACCTGACGATCCGACAGGGGGAGTTTCTCACCCTGATCGGGCCTTCGGGTTGCGGCAAGAGTACGCTACTCAAGTTAATTGCCAATCTGATCGAGCCGTCAGATGGACGGCTCGTCCTGTGGCGCGGAGGCTTTGATCAGGTTGGGCAGGAAGGCCGACGCATGGCCTTTGTGTTCCAGGATCCAACCCTCATGCCATGGGCGCGCGTTGGCACGAACGTGCGTCTGCCGCTCGATCTTGTCGGCATGCCGAAGTCCATGAGTGAGCCCAAGGTCTCTGAATCGCTAAAGCTTGTTGGTCTGGAGAATTTTGCTCAGCACTATCCCAGGCAGCTGTCGGGCGGCATGCGCATGCGAGCCTCAATAGCGCGTGCCCTGGTTACAGAACCAGACCTGCTTTTGATGGACGAGCCCTTTGGGGCGCTTGATGAATTCACCCGCAACAAGCTCGATACGGATCTTTTGGACCTTTGGTATCAGCGCAAGCTGACAACTGTCTTCGTAACCCACTCGATTTATGAGGCTGTCTATCTATCAACCCGCGTCGTCGTGATGGCGGCTCGTCCGGGCCGAGTCTACAAAATCATGGAAATCGACGAGCCCATGCCACGAGGCGAAAGCTTCCGTGCTTCCACCCGCTTCGCCGATCTATGCCGCCAATTGTCGACCTGGCTCGCAGACGCCTCGCTGCCTGGACGCATGGAGGAGGGCACCCCATGACCCCCCTTATACAATCTGACCGCTTTGTGCGGATCGTCGCTCCCTTTTTCGTTGGTATCTTGCTTGTTGGCGGCTGGGAAATCAGTTGCCGGGTCTGGAACGTGCCGATCTTTCTGTTCCCGAAGCCCTCTGACATCTGGACGTCTCTCAATAGCGACTGGAGTGGCCTTCTGCGCGCCATGATGGTGACGCTGCGCATTACCTTCCAGGCATTTTTCATGGCAGTTCTGATCGGCACCCTGATCGCCTTTCTCTTCGTCCAGAGTCGTTTTATTGAAGTGAGCTTCTTCCCCTATGCAGTTTTGCTGCAGGTGACTCCCATCGTGGCCATCGCCCCGCTCATCATCATTCTTGTGAAGAATACGCAGGTGGCTCTGACAGTCTGTGCAACACTGGTCGCCCTGTTTCCGATGATCTCGAACACGACCATCGGATTGCGCAGCGTCGATCAAGGATTGCAAAATCTCTTCAAGATGAACCGTGCGAAAAGGATGTCCACCCTGATCCGCCTGCGGATCCCCAGTGCGCTGCCCTATTTCTTTGCTGGCCTGCGTATCTCGAGCGGACTTGCGCTGATTGGTGCTGTGGTTGCGGAGTTTGTTGCGGGGACAGGTGGTCGCAGCTCCGGACTTGCCTATGAGATCCTGCAATCAGGCTTCCAGCTTGATATACCTCGCATGTTTGCCGCGCTCTTCCTCATAGCGGTCTCCGGAATCTTTCTCTTTTTGTTGATGGCTGGCCTCTCCAAACTTGCCCTCGGCGGGTGGCATGAAAGTGAAGTGAAAGCCGAAACCTGATCTGCCGCACCTACAGGTGATGTGATGCTGAATACCAAGCAGAAAGTCCTTCGTCGCTTCTGGTATGCGACGGTTCCTATGGAAAAAATCATGGAAGGCCCTGTTAGCTTCAAGCTTCTGGGAGAGAACATCGTTCTCTTCACAGGAGTAGATGGCAAGCCGGCAGCCTTGCAGGATCGCTGCTGCCACCGCACAGCAAAGCTCTCTAAAGGTACGTCTGTCGACGGTAATATCATCTGCGGCTACCACGGCTGGGAATACAACAGCGCAGGCAAGCTGGTTCGAATTCCCCAGTTTCCATCGGATCAGACGCTCCCTGATGCGAAGGTCCCCGCCTATCACTGCGCGGAGCGGTATGGCTACGTCTGGGTTGCGCTGGATGAGCCGTTGCGGCCAATCCCCGATATTCCGGAGGAGGGCATGGAAGGCTATCGTCGCATTCATCAGTTTTACGATAAGTGGAACACATCAGCGCTTCGCCTGATGGAAAACTCTTTTGACAACGCGCACTTCTCGTTCGTCCACAAGGGCACTTTCGGCGATACGAAACGCCCGAAGCCGGAAAAGTATGAGATTGTTGAAACTGACTACGGATTTGACGCCGAGACACTGGTTCGCATCGTCAACCCGCCGCATGCAGTGCGCGTGACGGGTACGGCAGATCCCTATACCTATCGTCACATGCGCAACAAATGGTATCTGCCCTTCTGCAGGCGCCTCGACATCGAGTATCCATCGGGTCTGCGCCACATCATTTTCAATTGTGCTACACCAATCGACGATGGGTCCATTCAGGTCGTGCAGCTGCTTTACCGCAACGACACAGAAGAGCAGTGTTCGGCTCAGGAACTCATTGATTGGGATGCGGCGATTATTGCCGAGGACAAGGATGCGCTGGAATCGACCGATCCGGATGCGATCGTCGACATGGGGCGCAAGCTTGAGATGCATATGCCCTCAGATCGTCCTGGCATGATCATGCGCAAGCAGCTCCTGGATCTGCTCAAGGCTCACGGCGAAGTAGAGGTGCCAAGATGAATGTGGCTGTGCCGTCATTGGATGGCATGAATGCCGGGTTGCCTTCGGGGTTCATCGAGGCATTAGGCGATGTCCCGTTGCTCACGGATACGGTTTCCGTAAAGCGTCGGTCTCGCGACTACTTCTGGTACAGTCCGATTCTGAATGAACAGCTTGCTGCCTGCTTCGCGCAGGTGATTGCTGTTCCGCGTGATGAAGCTGATGTGGTTACCATTGCCTCGGCTTGCGCGCGCTTCAAGGTGCCGATCACGCCACGCGGAGGAGGGACGGGCAATTACGGGCAGGCTGTGCCGCTTGCTGGCGGCCTTGTTATTGATCTCACTTCGATGACCAGGATTCTTCATCATGAACCAGGTCGCGTTCGTGTCGAAGGCGGCGCAAAAATCGTTGATGTCGACCGGGAGCTCAAGGCCAGTGGCTGGGAACTGCGGATGCATCCCTCGACGAAGCGAACAGCCACGATTGCCGGCTTTGTCGCAGGTGGCTCCGGGGGAGTTGGATCGGTCACCTATGGTGGACTGCGGGAACCTGGAAACATTCTTGCCGCCAGGATTGTTACGATCGAGCCAGAGCCTCGCGTCATCGACCTTGAGGCAGATGCAGCGCAGAAGGTGAATCGTGCCTATGGGACGACAGGCATCATCACCCAAGTCGATATGCCACTGGCTCCGGCATGGCCATGGATCGACGTAGCCATTGCTTTTGATGACTACATGGACGCCGTTCAAGCCGGCTATCAGGTTGCCCTTGCCGACGGCATCGTCAAAAAACTCGTGTCCTGCGTAGCTGCGCCATTGCCGACATATTTCGGGCCACTCGGGCGCAATTGCGAGGGCAAGAGCCTGTTGATGTGCATGATTGCCGCTCCCTTCATGGGCTGCTTGCGCGACCTACTTGGTGGGAAGGGGACGGTCGTGCATGAGGAACCATTTGATGAGAGCCCCTCTCATGTTCCACTTTATGAACATTCCTGGAACCATACGACACTGCAGGTTCTGAAGACCGATCGCGGCGTGACCTATCTACAGTGTCTGTTCCCACCTGATCGCGTCATTGAAAGCATCGCCGAGATGACCAAGGCGCTGGAAGTTGAGCAGATGCAACATGTCGAGTTTATTCGCTTCGGTGGCAAGGTCACGGCAAGCGCACTTCCGGTCATCCGCTACACAACCTGCGAGCGTCTCTACGAGATGATTGATCTCTATGAAAAAAGCGGTGTCATGATCGCCAACCCGCATGTCTATACACTTGAGGACGGCAGCCGGCACAAGCGTGCCGATGCGGATCAGCTTGGGTTCAAACATGACGTTGATCCAGCGGGACTGCTCAACCCGGGCAAAATGCGCAGCTTCAAGCCCCGTACCTGAGGAGCCATTGTGGCAAAGCACCATTGGGGTGACCTGACGAGCGCGGAGTTTTCGGCGCTCGATCCACAGGCCACGATCGCATTGCTGCCCGTCGCTGCCTATGAGCAGCATGGGCCGCATCTTGCGGTCTCAACCGACACCGTCATCGGTGAGGGGCTGATGGGTGAGCTTGTTGAGCATTTGCCTGACGATCTTTCGATTCTTGTGATGCCAACCCTTTCAGTCGGCAAGTCAAACGAACATATTCGGCACCCGGGTACGCTTACCTTTTCAGCAGAGACAGCGCTTCGCATGTGGGTTGAACTTGGGGCCTGCGTCCATCGTGCCGGCTTGCGAAAACTGGTTTTTGTCAACTCCCATGGCGGAAATGCCGATCTGCTTGCGGTTGCTGCGCGGGAGCTGCGGCAGCAGTTCGACATGCTTGCTGTCGTCACCCAATGGCGTCGGTTCGGCCTGCCCGATGGCATGTTCTCAAAGCGGGAGGCCAGTTACGGCATTCACGCCGGTGACATCGAAACGTCTTTGATGCTTCACCTGAGACCTGATCGTGTTCGGCCCGAACTGATCAAGGATTTCCCGTCGTCGGCCGAGGCGATGGAGGGGGAGTACAAGTATCTGCGGCCGACAGGCCTCCATGCTTTTGGCTGGATCGCAAGTGATCTCAGTCCTGATGGTGCGGTCGGAGAGGCAAACCTGGGGACAGCCGAGAAGGGCCGGGCAACGGCAGCCCATCAGGTCGCCGGGATGATCGAACTCCTGCGCGAGATCAAACGCTTTCCCCTCACCAGACTTGTTACGGCGTAACACCGAGAAGTTCATCAAGCTCGCGATAGTCCGGGGGGACGGTGTCGATTACCCTTCCCGCAATAAGCACAGCCCGATCGTTCTGCGGCCGCGCGTTTAATTCATTGAAGGTGCGAGCTCGCAACAGCATGAGATCTGCTGATGCACCTGTTTTGATGACACCATGGGAAAGACCCATGACCTCAGCGGGTGTGCGGGCAACGAGGCTTGGCCAGTTGGCACTGCCATGGTCGAGCTGCAGGATTCGTATGGATTCGCGATAGACTTCGATGAGGTCGAGATCGCCATAGGCGTAGAATGGATCGCGCGTGTTATCGCTTGCAACTGCGACAGGGACTCCGGCTGCCGCAAGCTCCTGAACCAGGGTGACTCCACGCCACCGCGGCGTGAGGTTTGCGGTGCGACCCATGAGGTACATATTGCACATAGGCAGGGAGACTACAGTGAGCCCTGACTGGCTGACCCGGTCGATGGTTTCGGAAATTTCATGTTCTGGCGCCAGCGCCAACGAGCAGCAATGGCCGGCGACCACCTTACCCTTGAAGCGCAGCTTACTGATGGTATCGGCGATTAAAGAGAGGCTGCGTGCTTCGACGGCATCGCTCTCGTCAACATGGAAATCAAGATCCAGTCCATTCGCTGCGGCGGCCTCAAACAGGGCAGTCAATGCAGTTTTGGACTTTTCATCTGGCAGGGTGCCCAGAAAAGTCATGCCTCCCATGACACCGCGATGCCTGGCTACGAGTTCAACCAGCGCGCGAAAGGCGTCTGGCTGGTCGACTGCATAATCGATAGGAAACAGAGCAACCGCCTGAAGGTCGACCTTGCCTTTCCATTTCTCGCGCATCTCCGAGAAGACGGGCCAGCTGATGGCGGCTTGCTTGCCCAGTGAGTCGATATGGGTGCGGATGGCCGCCGTGCCGTGGGCATAGGCGCAGCGGATTGCAAAATCCATTCTGGCATAGACATCGGCGGCGTTCCAGCTGGCCTCTCGGTCAGCCATGACACTTGTTCGCGCCCCCCAGTGTGTTCCATCCGGATTGGGCTTGCGTGGCCAGATATGACCCTTGTCGAGATGGGTATGGAGATCCACCAGGCGCGGAAGCACGATTCCATGATCGCCATCGATGCAGGCACGATCTCCGACGTCACTACCTGGACGGCCGATCTCCGCAATGCGGCCATCGATGATCACAACATCACAGTCGCAGAGACCATCAGAACGAGCTGGCAGTGTGGGAACGTCTATGAGGCAGGCCGGCGCACGAACGTTGCGGAGCACGAAATCGCCAGTTGGGATTGACCATCGATGGATTGGCACGGAGCCTCCCTTGGTGTGCCGATTGCTTGGCAAAGCAAGCAAGACACGTGCTAGGTGCAACCAGATGATCACGCCACTAAATCCGCCACAAATCCGGTCTCCCTTCGCTGCCTACAGCCACGGAGTTCTCGCTCCAGCAGGTGCGCGGATATTGTTTGCGTCAGGACAGCTCGGTGTCTCGCCGAATGACGAAATCCCGGAGAGTGTGGAGGCCCAGGCGGTCCTGTGTTTTGAGAATATCAAGGCAATTCTGTCTGCCGCAGGCATGGATTTCCAGCAGGTCGTTCGATTCTCGGCCTTTGTGACCGACCGGGCCTATTTTCCGATCTATGGTGCTGTGCGCAGTCGCTACGTCATGGGGGATGCATTTGCCTCTACCCTGCTTATCGTTTCCGGTTTCACGCTCCCCCAATTCAAGATTGAAGTTGAGGTGACGGCGGTGGGCTGAAACTTCGCGGATACCCTCCAGACGGGGGTCTTTCGCCGCCCTGGGCATCGCGCTACAGAATGGGGCATAGGCCCGTTCCTTGGGTCATTCAGGGAGGAAGAAATGAACAACGATGCCAAGAAGGTAGTCCTGCGCATGATCCCTTACGGGATCTATGTTCTCACTGTTGATGACGGCCAAGGCAATATAGCAGCCGCCACCGTCAACTGGGTGACCCAGACCGCTTTTGCACCACCACTGGTCGTCCTTGGGGTGAAGACTGATTCAGGCGCCTACAAGGGTTTGCAGGCCTCCAAGAAATTCGTGCTGAATATGCTCGGCAAAGACCAGAAGGCGTTGGCCTTCACATTCTTCCGCCCAGCGGATGTCAGCGATGGCAAGATCAGCGGCCAGCCCTATCGGACGGCCACGAATGGTGCTCCGCTGCTCGTCGAAGCTCCTGGTGCGCTCGAATGCACCGTAACCGCAATCGTCGAGCAGGGGGATCACCATATCATCGTTGCGGAAGTGACGGAGGCCCATCTTGCAAAGCCGCCGGTGGGCCGCCCTGATGCAGCGATTCTTGAGATGAAGGATCTTGGTGACAACGTCTTCTACGGCGGCTGATGCCACTTTGCCGGGCGCATTTCAGGATGAGATGCGCCTGGCCATCAAGGCATCAATTGATAATAGCAGTCTCTCAGTCGAGCGGTTCAACCTTGATGATTGATGCGGTATGATTCCCTCCAACCCAGAATGCAGGGGGATTGACGGAATTATCCACGAATGTTCGACGCGCATTTGTGCTCGAAGGCAGTAGATATTCGACCGCGTCCCCCGTCTTCGTGTTGATGCGCGAGACCCTGTCTGTCGTCATTCCAGCAGCCCATACGTGATCGGTCTTGTCAGCGACGACATCATAGGGTGCTGCATAGGGAACCGGGATCTTCCATTCCTTGAAGGTTTCCGTTCTTGTGTCGAACATCCCAACCCTGTCACCAAACCATTCCGCGAACCAGAAACGGTCCTGATCATCCATTCTGCCGCGCCGTGGCCGCGAGCTCTTGGTGGGTGTTGGATAGAGCGTCACCTTGAGAGTCTTTGCATCAATGCGACCAATTGATTCGCCGCTGAAATCGCAAAACCATGCGTTGTTCTGGCTGTCGGAATAGATACCATAGAGGGAATGTGCAGGCCCCCTTGGAAACCCTTCGTAAGGCTTGATCCAGGGCTCAAATGTATTCGTCTTCGTATCGTAGCGAGTGACCTGGATCGTCTCAGCATCGTTGAGCCAGACTTTCCCGTCGACATGAGAATTGTTTGGCACAACCATGGCCTGCTGTGTCGATTGGTTCATCATGGACTTGGGCAGGGGGGTCAGTTCGAACGTTTCTGTCTTGGGATCAAATTTCGCAAACCCGGTCTGGTTCATGCGACCGAGATAGATATTGCCCGCACGATCAAACTCGATATCGAGGTTGCCCGAGGCATAGCCGTCCTCGCGGGTCGAAGGATAGGCAAATTCTTTTACATCGCCCGTTTTCTGGTCCATTCGGCCAAGGATATTTTCTCCGAAATCTGAGAACCAGACTGTGCCCTTGTCATCGAGCACAACATCATGCGGCTGGATCGATTTGCGTGGCAGGTCATATTCCGTCATTACCACCCTCGTTGCTGCGCCGTTAGGACGCGGCATTGTCTTCAATTCGAAATTCCAAGAGGCATTTGAATTCAGGTTGTGTGCTCCAAGATAATCGGCGAGCTTTGCCACCTGAGGTGTGAAGACCCTCTGGATGTCTCGTGGTACGAATCGTCGTTGTGGCATGAGGGGAAACGCCTGGCTCGAATAGCCAGCCATTCGGGGAAAAATCGTCGTCATGAAGTCTTCAGCTGTGTAATTCGACTTCAAGATGCGTTCAAAGGTATGACAACTTGTGCAATTATAGAGGGCTCTTTTGACACTATCATCACCGGGAAGGCTCATGAGCCATTCGGCATTGGTAAGTTGCGTTGAGATATTGCGCGCTGCTTTCAGCCTGATATCGTGAGTGGATGAGACGCCCAAGTTCAGAGAAGGCGAGCCATCCAATTCATAACCAGCAGCACGAATCCGCAAGGTGTACTTGCCAGGATCAAGCTTTTCGGCGGGAAAGCTGAAGTGCCCTTTGTCATCGCTCACGACTGTGACGGTCACTCCGGATCCGTCCTTTCGGGCGCTCACGAGAACACCCTCCATCGCACCTTCCCTGTCAGAGGAAACAGTCCCGGAGAGATCAGCACCCTGAGCGAAGACCGGATACACGCCAAAAGGGATTGCGAACGCCAATAGAATAGCAGCTGCAAAGCCCAGGTGATATCGGCGCATGGCTTCCTCCCCTCGTCAAATCTCCCGGAACCCCGAGGATCTCTTTGTGACGAAAGATAGTCCGCCTCCAACTTAACTGCAATTGGAAGGGGAGGTGGCTCCACAGCAGGCTCTGCCCAAGGTCGAGGTAGATAGGATCTTGGAACAGTATCTGCCCCGATCATCTTGAGGTTTAGCAAATTTCTCAAGTTCGGTGAGTGATTTTGCTTCCAATACAGGATCGCCGCCGGCAACCAAAGATTCATCAGATTTTTAACTAAAAAAGCGCGCATGAGAGGTCTCACGCGCGCTTGTGGAGTTGCTTTCTGAACGCTGCTTATTGCAGGGCTCGGAGGTATTAGCCGCCGAACAACTTCATGATCATCTGGCTGTTCTGGTTGGCGATGGACAAGGACTGGACACCAAGCTGCTGCTGAACCTGAAGGGCCTGCAGCCTGGTCGATTCCTGATTCATATCCGCATCGACGAGCGAGCCGATACCCTTTGTGATGGAATCCATCAGGGACGAAACGAAGCTGCTTTGCGATGTGATACGTGTCTTGGAGGCACCAAGAGTCGAGGCTGCCTTCGTAACATCGTTCAGCACAGAGTCGGTGATGGTAATATAATCACTGAGGGTCTGCTGGTCAGTCGATGAGTCAGTCAGGGCTGAGATGTCCAAAGTGCTGAGGGCTGCCGTCGTTGAGCCATTTGTACGGCTCTTGTCGATGACACCTGTCTGGCCGTTGGCGTCATAAAGCTTGATGGTCGACGTATCAATGTCGATCGTGCCAATCGAGACAGCTCCGGTAGAGTCCCGGGAGAAGGATGAAACAACGCTTTTGGTTGCGTTGTAGTTTGCCGTGCTGGAGTCAACGGAGAGCCAGTTCTGCCCTGAGAACGAGGCGGAATCAGCAATGCTCTTCAACTGCGCCTGCAGAGAAGTGATTTCTGACTGTACCTTTGTGCGATCAACGCCCGGCTGCTTGGCTGCAACAAGCTTCGCCTTGATCTGGTTGACGACGTCGACCGTGCTGTTCAGCGCCGAGGATGTCGTATCGATCGTGGCAGAACCAAGTGAGAGCGCATCCTTCACAGCAGACAGGGCGCCATTGTCAGACCGCATGGTCGTAGCGATGGACCAGTATGCTGCATTGTCGGAAGCAGAGGCAACGCGCAGGCCAGTAGAAATATGGCTCTGTGTCGTATCCAACGCATTGCGCGTGCTATTCAGGGTCTGGAGGGCGGTTAACGCAGACGCGTTGGTCAGAAGACTCGTCATGGGAATTGTCCCTTGGATACTAATCGGGACAAGCCGGGGTTACACCGGTATGGCAAAGCGGCCTCATGCCTAAGGGGGACGGTAGCTCCGTGATCCCCATTTGCCATCCTGAGGTCATCATGACCGCTTAACCTTAATGCCGAATTAAATTAGGTGCGATTTGTTAGGGTTAATGCAAAGTAACTTTTCCAGGTTCCGCTGATTAGCTTCCAGAAAAATACCGTTTACAGAGTCTAACGAGGGTGGGGCCAAGCAAATATTGCGTTCCAAAAATGAATAACGCCCGGCAAGCCGGGCGTTCATGCCGTGTCGACATCAGACATTCAGCGTGAGCGGACCTGCTTGAGCTGCTGGTCGAAGAATGCCCTGACTTCCGACGGGTTAGGCGTCGACATATCCTTGGCTTTGAAAGGACGA
>CAISZN010000072.1 GCA_903889985.1 uncultured Hyphomicrobiales bacterium
AGGACACGGCAGACAAGTCACTCTTCGCTGATGGTGCCTTCATCCATGGGGATGGCAAGGCACGCTTCATTGCCACCCAGGAGCCAAGCCTCGCCGTTGCAACCGATGCGGCCTATCCCCTTATGCTCAACACAGGCCGCGTCCGCGACCAGTGGCACACCATGACCCGCACGGGCAAAAGCCCCCGGCTTGCCATGCATCTGCCGGAGCCTTTCCTGTCCCTGCACCCGCAGGATGCGGCAGAACATGGAATCGAAGACGGCGGGCTCACAAAGGTCACATCACGTCACGGTTTCGCCACCCTGCGTGCGCGGGTTGATGACGGACAGGCGCGTGGAACAGCCTTCGCACCCATACACTGGAGCGCTGAAACCTCTTCCGGTGGGCGCGTCGGAGCGCTGGTGCAACCTGCAACGGACCCCTTCTCCGGCCAGCCGGAACTCAAGGCGACACCGATCCGTGTCGAGCCCATCCGCATGGTACGGCAGGGCTTTCTGATCGCTCGCGAAAGCCAGGACCTTCCCCGCGACTGGTGGTGGTCAAAGGTAGCCCTCTCAGGCGGCGGGGGATGGCTGCTGGCCAGCAACCGCCCCTTGTCGGATGAAGCTGCCTGGTTCGATCAGCATTTTGCTGATTGCGAGATCGCAGACTTCGTCGACACCCCGCATGAGCGCTACCGCGCCGCGGCCTTCCGTGATGGACGCCTCGTCGGAGCCCTTTTTCTTGAACCCGGAGAGGGGCTCGCTGGCTTCGATGCTGTGAAATCCCTGCTGGCGGCAGAGACCCTCGAAGCCTCGCAACGTCGCCTTGCCCTTTGCGGCCGCGATGCCTCAGGCGCTGCAGACGCAGGGCCCCTCGTGTGTGCCTGCTTTGGTGTCGCCGCATCGAAAATTCGCGATGCGATCACAAGTGGTGCGGCCACCGACGTCGCTGCGATCGGCGCCCTGCTCAAGGCAGGAACCAATTGCGGATCCTGCGTGCCGGAGCTGCGGCGGATCGTGGCAAACCAGCACAAGGCCCTCGCTTGAGGTGACAATGCCGGTCGCTTGACATCACCGGGAGGCCCTTGCACGTTGAGCTTCACAAAGCGCTGTTCCTTAAGAGAGCGGCCTTGGGGAGAACGCCCATGCGACGGTTTGCCTTTCGCGCCATTCTGGCGAGCGCCATCACAGCAACCGCACTGAGCCTGTCGCAGGCAGCGATCGCCGCCGAAAAAGTGCGCGTCGGCCAGTCCATCGCCAGCTGCTTCTGCTTCCTGCCGGCGACCATCGGCCAGAAGATGGGAATCTTCCAGAAACATGATCTGGATCTGGAGATCTTCGTCCTGCGTGGCGATGCGCAGGTCCAGCAGGGCATGACGGCAGGGTCCATCGACGTCGGCCTGGGGTCCGGCCCCGGCATCGGTTTCCTCGCCAAGGGCGTGCCGGGCAAGGCTGTCGCTGCTTCAGCAGGATCGCCCGGCGACATGGCGCTGATCGTGCCCGCCAATTCCCCGCTCAAGTCGGCGGCAGACCTCAAGGGCAAGAAGCTCGGCGTCAGCTCCGCCGGCTCCCTGACATTCTGGCTGGTGCGCCGCATTGCGCAGGGCAACCAGTGGGAGCCGAACGCCATCAGCACCGTCGCACTGGGGGACTTCGACGCCAATCTGGCGAGCCTGAAGTCGGGCTCCGTCGATGGCTTCGTCTTTGGCGTCGAGGCAGCCTATGCCCTTGAGAAGGACGGGCAGGGCAAGGCCCTGATGACCTTCGACAGCATCGTGCCGGCTTTCGCCGGCCATGTGATTTTCGCAACCGATGCGATGATCACAAGCAAGCCGGCCGTGGTCCGCAATTTCCTCGCCGGCTGGTTCGAGACCATTGCATGGATGCGCACGCACAAGGCTGAAGCGGTGAAAATTGCGGCGGAAACTGCGAAGTTCCCCGAAGAGGTCATGTCCCGCACCTTCGACACCGTCATGCCGACCATGTCGGATACCGGTGCCTTTGACCCCAAGGCGATCGACGTCCTGCAGCAATCCTTCGTGGAACTTGGCATCCTGCCGAGCGCGCCGGACATGTCGAAGCTGATTGATCCCCGCCTGCTGCCTGGCGCAAAATGATGGTTGCGCCGGCTTCGGTGCCCTTGGAATTGCAAGACACGTCAACGACGCGCCCGGCCAGCGCCCTGCGCGTCGATCGCGTTTCGCATCGATTTTCGTCGAATGAAAGCACGGGACTGGCACTTGACGACATCACGCTCGATGTCAGTGCAGGCGAAATGATCTGCCTCATCGGCCCAAGCGGCTGCGGCAAGAGCACCCTGCTCAACATCATGGGCGGACTGATCGCACCAGCGCAGGGCCGTGTCCGGATTGGCGAGAGGGACGTTCGCGGGCCGCAGCCCGGCGACATGGCCTTCGTCTTTCAGGAGAGCGTATTGTTCCCCTGGAACCCGGTGATCAAAAATCTGGAGATCGCCCTCGAATTCCGCGACGTGCCGGCCAGCGAGCGTCACGATCGAGCCATGGCAGCCCTGAACTCGGTCGGCATGGCGGATTTTGCCAATCACTATCCCGCACATCTTTCAGGCGGCATGAAGCAGCGCGTCGCGTTGGCCTCCGCACTCAGTCTGGACACCGGCATCCTGCTCATGGACGAGCCCTTCGCCGCACTTGACGAGCAGACCCGCATGATTCTCGGCGAGGATCTCTCCCAGCTCCTCAGCGCGACAGGCAAGACGATCATCTTCGTCACGCATTCGCTCAGTGAAGCGGTCTTTCTGGCTGATCGCATCGTGGTCATGACCGCACGACCCGGCCGCATCAAGGCCATCATCGACATTCGCGAGCCACATCCCCGTTCGCCCGACTTCATGACTGATCCACGCTTCTCGGAGCTGCGCACCGATCTCTACAAGCTGCTGCGCGACGAAATCCGGCGGGCCGTCAAACCATGAGCCGCAGGCTGCGCGAACATTTCATCAAGTCCGGTTTCGTCCTGACATTGATCGCCCTCTGGTATGGCGTGACCCGCGCAGGGCTGATCAGCCCCCTCTTCCTGCCTGCCCCTGCGCAGGTGCTTCTCGAACTGCGCGATGCGTCAGGAACGGCTGAGTTCTATGAACATCTGGCAACCTCCGCCCTGAGCACCGGCATCGCCTTTGCCATTGCCATCGGTTTCGGGCTGGGGCTCGGACTCCTGATCGCGCGCAACCGGCTCGCCTTTGATGTCATCGAGCCCTTGCTCTCCAATCTCTTCGCGATTCCACTCATCATCTTCTACCCGCTCTGCGTGCTGATATTTGGAATCGGTCCGGCCTCGAAGATCGCCTTCGCCGCCGTTTATGGTGCATTCCCCATCGCACTCAACACCATGGCTGGCTTTGCCCATGTGGAAGCCAAATATGTGACCTATGCGCGCACGCTGGGGGCGCGACGCTGGCGGCTCTTCCGCCGGGTCCTGTTGCCCGCCGCCCTTCCGCAGATTGCAGCAGGATTGCGCCTCGGCTTCGTCATCACCTTTGCCTCGATCATCGCGGGCGAAATGATCGCCTCCCTGTCAGGCATCGGCCATGAGATCACTTATAATTCCGAGATCATGGAACCGGCACGCATGTTCGCCTTCATCGTGCTCGCCATTGCCATGACCGTCATGGCCAATGCCCTGCTGTCGGTGCTGACGAAAGTGGAGCACGGCACATGAGCCTGGCAGCCACGGCTCCAACGAGCGGCCTGTCCTACCAGATGAAGGTGCGCCTGCTGCGCTATGGGCTTGTGACGATCGCTCTCGCGGTGTGGGAACTGTTGTCACGCGGCGTTGATCATCCGCAAGTTCCGCCGCCATCCCTCATCGCCGCAGCCTTCGTCTCGATCCTGCAGGATCCCGGCCTCCTGAAGGCGCTGGGCGGCACCCTGCTGGAACTGGCAGCCGCCTTTGCCTTGTCCGTCGTGATAGGTGGCGTGCTTGGCTATCTCATCGCCATGGGGCCACGCGTTGAGCGGATCGGCATGCCCATCCTGCTGCTGATCTATGGCATCCCTCAGGTCACGATCCTGCCGCTGTTCATCCTCTATTTCGGGCTCGGCGCGGGGTCCAAGATCGCCTTCGGGGTCTCGCACGGCCTGTTTCCGATTGCGCTTGGACTTGCGGCCGGGCTGAAGCGCGCCAAGCCCATCTATGCGCTCTGGGCCCATTCGCTGGGCGCGCGCTTCAAGCTTCGCATCCTGCGTGTGCAACTGCCGCAGGCGATCCCGGCCCTGTGCACGGGCATGCGCCTCGCCATGTCGATGACGCTGCTCGGCGTGCTGCTGGCAGAGCTCTACGTCTCCTCATTCGGCGTTGGCTTCTACGTGCGCGCCTTCACCAATTCCAGCCAGGGACCGAAGCTCTTTGCACTGATCTTCGCCCTGGCCTTTATCGCTGTTGCACTCAATGGCATTGTCAGCCGCATCGAGAAGCTGGCCGGCGCCGTCGAGCGCTGACCAACAAAGATTCATGCGAAGCGCGGGAAGAGCTTGGCCGCATTGTTGCGATTGATGGAGCCCAGCAGATCCTGCTGATAGCCGAGGCGATCAAGACCATCGACCGTCTTGCCAATCTGCACATAGGGATAGTCAGACCCAAAGAGGATCTGGGATGGCGGGACGAAGGTCGTCAGCGCGGCCATGGCCGAGGGATTGACGGTCGAATTCGCCACTTCGAAATGCAGGCGCTTCAAGGTTGCGGGCACACCATCGGGCACACGCTCGGCGATCTTGGGATTGCGCATGAGCTGATCCATCCGCATGGCCAGAATCGGCACGGGACCGCCCGCATGGGAGAAGATGAACTTGATATCCCGGTATTTCGTCAGGGTGCCATTGTAGACGAGGCTACCGACGGCACGGGCCTCATCGAAGGGCAGCTCGAGGATGGAGGACGGCGCCCCCGTGTTGAGAGACCCGCAGCAATCGGGCGCCGTCGGATGGATGAATACGACCGCCTTGCGACGGTTGAGTTCGGCAAAAACCGGATCGAAGGCCGGATCGCCGGGCCACCGGTTGCCATAACTTGTGAGCAGGTGCACGCCGTCCATCTTCAGAACATCGAAGGCATAGGCGATTTCCGTCAGGCATCCTTCCACATCCGGCAGCGCAAGCGCTGCAAAGGCACCGAAGCGTCCCGGAAAGTCCTTGCCCAGCTGCGACATATATTCGTTGCAGATGCGCATGAGGTCGCGCGATTCCTGCACATCGCCAAACCAGACGCCGGGATTGCCGAGGCAGGTGATGGAGGTTGCGATCCCGTAGCGATCCATCTGCTCGATGGCTTTCTGCGGCGACCACTCTGTCATGATGGTGGGCGGATTGTCAGAGGTGCTGAGAATGAACTCACGCTTGGCTGCAAACCACTTGGTTGGATAGACGTGGTGATGCACGTCGATGCGACGGGGGGCAGCCACTGGCGCCTGCGCAATGGCCGGCGCCGCAAGCATTGAGGCGCCGAGCGCCCCCACGCCCTTCAGAAAACCGCGGCGTCCATGGACGCAAAACCCGGGGAGGCAACCATCGCCTGCGGACGAAGTGTCGGAAATCCTGACACGGCTGGACATGAGCATCTTGTTCCTCCCTCTTTGAGGGGAGGATAGCCGCGCGCACCAGCGGAAGCCAAGGCCTCAGTGCGGCAGGATCGGCCGGCCATCGACATAGGCGACGCCACCCAGATCCAGTGTGACCGTCAGCACCGATCCGGCAAGCGCGCCGGGCGCCTCATCGCCGGCGCCCGTGCCTGCAATGATCTCCAGCGGATAGGATCCACGGCAGGCCTCGAGAGCAAAGCTGGTGAGCCTGGCATCCGGCAGCTTGCCCACCGCAGCCTCTATCTGCGCTCCGAGCGGCCTGGCTCCATCGAGTGATGCCACCAGCGCCGTCACAACCTCGGCGGCTGAGGCGAAGCGCTGCGCAATGGCAGCATCGCTCGAGACGGAGCGTGTGCGGCGCACCCAGGTCGACTTGTAGGCAACGGACGAGCGCACAGCGAATGAGGTTCCCACCGCACCGGCCTTGTCGACACGCAGGAAGCGTGATGCCTTCGTGAGGTCCGGCGCAAGCGTCACGAAGACCTCTTCGGCGCGGCCATCGCGCGCAAGCTTCTCGACCTGACCGATATGCTCATAGGCATCCACCGATCCGCCGGGCACGACCCGCGCAAGGCCGTCTTCCGCCAACCTCGCAGCGGTCGCAAAGAGCTGCAGCTCCGCCTGATCGCGCTGCGAGCGCACCATGCGAAACAGGGCAGTTGCATCGACCAGTTCCAGCCCGGGCGCAGCATTCAGAAGGGCCTGCGCCTGCGCACCCGGCAGCATGTCGAGCTCGAGCACGCCCAGACGCTTCGCGCCGCGCTCCGCCAGCTTCTTGCCGAAGAAGCCTGCTGGGTTGGGCGTATTCACGATGCTGCCCGTCGGTGTGACCGAACGCATCCATTCACCCACACGCTTCGAAAGAGCCGTCGCGAAATCAGGTGCGCCGGACACAGGCACGAAAAGCAGGCCTTCGGACCAATAGGGCGTGAAGCCCGTGATCCAGGAGACCGCCGCAGGGCGGGCGATGTTGGTGTAAAACAGAAGCCCGTCCAGGCCTGCCTGAGCCAGAGCCGCCTGCAGCGCGCCAGCGCGCGCTTCAAGGGCCGACAATGGCAGTTCGTCCTGGTTCCAGCCGTAGAATCCGCGACGCATGGGTGTCTCCTCAGGCCGGCACGGAAATGAGATCGCGGGTCAGGGTCGAGAAGGCCTCATGGCCGTTCTCGCGCACCACGATCGTATCGCCCAGCACCATATAGCCCGACTTCGGATGATAGGTGTTTGGATGGACAATCACGGTGGACCCAGTCTCGATGGGAATGTGAATGTCCTCGAGCATCTGCGGCTTCTGGTCGGGGAAGAGCCCGACGCCATGGCCGCGCACGCGCGTATATTCGGAGGTGACATAATCACCCAGCCCATATTTGCGGAACACTTCGTTTTCCGCACGCGCAATGTCGGACGCGAGAATACCGCCGCGCACGACCTTGAGGCCGGCTTCCAGCGATTCCTGATAGACCGCGAAGGAGCGCAGCTGCTCCTCCGTCGGCTCGCCTATGACCAGCGTGCGACAGACCTGCGAGTAATAGCCGTCCACGCAGGGCGTCAGCTCCGTGGTGACAAGATCACCCTTCGACAGCACCTTGCCCACGGGCGGGGCCATGCCGCGCACCTCGACGCCGCCGACACCGATGATCATGAAATTCTCCGGCACCCTCTTGGCGCGGAAGAAGGCCTCGATCTCGGCAATCAGCTCATAGTCCTTGCGGCCCGGACGCGCCGCGTCGCGGAAGATCTTGTAGCCTTCATCGGCCAGCACGGCTGAGCGACGCACGGCCTCGATCTCGAAATCCCGCTTCGTCATCAGCAGGCGTTCGAGAATGGCAGTGCCGTCCGTGAGCCGCAGCTCCGTCGACTGGCGTGTCAGCCCATAGGGCATCAGGTGCCAGGGCGTGCCGGCTACCTTGCGGTTCCCCGAACGAGCCATGAGTCGCTTGGCGCCTTCGATGAGGTCCGGCGCGAAGATGACCTCGCAATTCTCATCCTCGGTCGCCCGCTCGGCCTCTGCCTGATCGTCGAGCAGGAGCGTGACGCTCCCGTCCTTGGCGACCAGCGCGAGGGCCTGCCCTTCCTGAATGCCGAAATCCGTTGCATAGCGAAGCGAATCCGCATGCCAGGAATTGCCATAGACGAGCAGCGCGTCGACGCCCGCCTTCTCCATCTCCTCGAAGAGAATGGCGGTGCGCGCGCGGTGGGCGAAGGATGCAGTCACGCCAGTCTCCCTGTTCAGCGGGCCGTGA
>CAISZN010000073.1 GCA_903889985.1 uncultured Hyphomicrobiales bacterium
CAACGGCTGACCCGCGGCGCGCTGGTCGCGGGCCTTCCGGCGGGTGCCGAACTCTGGCTCGACGGAGGGCATAATCCGGCAGGCGGCAGGGCCCTGGCCGAGGCCATGGCCGATCTTGAAGAGCGCCATGACAGCCCGCTGATCCTGATCTGCGGCATGCTGACAACCAAGGACAGCGACAGCTTCCTGTCATCCTTTCGCGGCCTTGCGAGCGAACTCATTGCCGTGCCGATGGGCGGCGACCATGCGGGCCGGACGCCGTTTGACCTGGCCGAAGCAGGACGCGCTGCCGGCCTTCCAGCAAGGGTCGCCGACGGCTTCGAGGCAGCCCTTGTGGAGATCGCATCCCGCCCCTTTGCCGTGGCGCCGCGAATCCTGATTGCGGGCTCCCTCTATCTTGCGGGAGAAGTTCTAAAGGTTAACGGAACTCTTCCCGTCTGACTTTAACTTGCAGGCAAGTGCTGTGACCTAGGCTTTCGTCCATGCCGGTTGAAACCGGCCGGAGCCTGCCATGTTCGATTTCATGCCACCGTCCGAGGATGTTCCCGCCCTTCGCCTGTCGCGCCTGCGCAAGCAGTTCGGGGCGGCCGTTGCGGTGCGTGACCTCGACCTGAATGTGCGCCCCGGCGAGTTCTACGCGCTGCTGGGTCCCAATGGCGCCGGCAAGACGACGACCCTGCGCATGGTGGCTGGCCTGCTGCCTGCGGATGCAGGTGAAATCTCCATCTTCGGCGTCGATGCACGGCGCGATCCCATCGGCGCCAAGCGCATCACCGCATGGTTGCCCGACGAGCCCATGCTCTATGAGAAGCTCGACCCGCTCGAATATCTGGAATTTGTCGCGGGCCTCTGGGCCATAGAGCCCGAGGTGGCGCAGGCCCGGGCGCGGGACCTGCTCGATGTCCTCGACCTGTGGTCGCATCGCCACGAGCGCTGTGAGGGCTTTTCGCGCGGCATGAAGCAGAAGGTCGCACTGGCCGGCGCGCTCATCCACGACCCGCATCTGCTCATGCTTGATGAGCCCCTCACCGGCCTCGACGCTGCCGTGGCGCGTCAGGTGAAGGACTTGCTGGTGGCACGCGTCAAAATGGGTCGCACGGTCATCCTCACGACCCACATTCTCGAAGTGGCCGAGCGCCTGGCCGATCGCATCGGCATCATCCATCGCGGCAGTCTCATCGCAGAGGGCACGCTTGCCGAGCTGCGCGCCGGCCAGAACGGCGTCTCGCTGGAGGACATCTTCCTTGAGCGGATTCGCGCGGCGGAGGAGGCCGCGTGAGGCTCACACCCGGCAGCTTCGGCTGGCTCGTCGCCCACGACCTGAAACTGTCGTGGCTGCGGCTGCGTGCCATGTTCGGCGACCGCTCGCCGCGCGTGATCGTGCTGGTTGTCGTGGCGGTCCTGGCTGCCTTCCATGCCCTTGCCTGGCCGATTGCCACCTGGGCCTTCGGCGCGCAGGTTGAGCCGAGCACGGCCCATCCCGGCATTGCCTTGGGCGTGCTCTTTCTCCTGCCGTGGCTCACGTCGCAGGCGCTGACCCAGTTCACGCGCACGCTCTACACCCGCGGCGATCTCGA
>CAISZN010000074.1 GCA_903889985.1 uncultured Hyphomicrobiales bacterium
CAGATGAGCAAGACGGATGATCATCCGCGCGTGGACCGGCGTGGATTCCTGAAGGGCGTTGCTGTTGCTGGCGGCGCCGGTGTGGCAGCTCCCGGCACGGCCAAGGCTCAGACCCCGGCCGCAGCGCCAAAGGCCGCAGCCCCCTCCACCGCCCAGCAGGCGAAGGAAAACGACCAGCCCCCTCATATGGAGCAGCTGACCACCGAGAAGACCGGGTCGGACTTCATGGTCGATGTCTGCAAGACGCTGAACATCGACTACATGGCCTCCTGCCCCGGCTCGACGTTCCGCGCCCTGCAGGAAAGCTTCATCAACTACGGCAAGAACAAGAAGCCGGAATGGCTGACCTGCCTGCATGAGGAAGTCTCCGTCGGCATGGCCCACGGCTATGCCAAGGTCGCGGGCAAGCCCATGGCCTGCATGATGCACGGGACTGTCGGCGTGCAGCATGGCGCCATGGCCATGTTCAACGCCTATTGCGACCGTGTGCCGATCATCATGTTCACGGCGAGCGCTGGCCCGGTCGAGGACCGGCGTCCCGGTGTCGAATGGATGCATTCGGTGCAGGATGGTGCTGTCACCGTGCGCGATTTTACCAAGTGGGACGACTATCCATGGTCCCTGCAGAGCTTTGCCGAATCCACGGCGCGCGCTTACGGACTTGCCGTGGCCCAACCGCCGGGGCCTGTGCTCATCACCGCCGATGGCAAACTTCAGGAATCCGAACTCAGCAAGGCCGAGGAGAAGAAGCTCTTCATTCCGAAAGCCAATATCAACACGCAGGCCTTTGCAGATCCCGCAGCCCTGCGCGACATCGCCAAGATGCTCGTGGCCGCGGAAAACCCGGTCATCATGGTCGACCGCTATGCGCGCTCGCAGGAGGGTGTCGACAACCTGGTCAAGCTCGCAGAAATCCTGCAGGCCCCGGTGGTGGATGCGCGCGGCCGCATGAACATGCCGTCCATGCACCATCTCTGCCAGACACCGCGCAGCGTCGCCCTGCTCGGACAGGCCGATTTCATCCTCACCCTGGAACCAGTTGATCTTTTCGGCCAGCTCAATCGCGTGCGCGATCAGATCGAAAGATCATGGCGCCGCACGATCAAGCCCGGCACCAAGGTTGTCTGCATTTCCACCCATGACCTTCTGGTCAAGGCGAACTATCAGGACTTCCAGCGCTACAGCCCGGCTGATCTCTATGTCACCGCCGATGCGCAGGCCTCGATGCCCTATCTCATCGACGCCGTGCTGAAGGAAGTGAACGGCGATCGCAAGACCTTCTTCGAAGCCCGCGGGCAGAAGATGAAGGATGCCCAGAAGGCCTTCATCGCCAAATCGCGCGAGGATGCAGCCATCGGCTGGGACAGCTCGCCCATCAGCGGTGCGCGCCTCTTTGGTGAACTGTGGGAAGTCGTGAAGAACGAAGACTGGGCCTTCTCCACGCCCAACAACTACGCCGGCAACTGGCAGCACCGCCTGTGGCCACTCACCAAGCACTATCAGTACATTGGCGGCTCAGGCGGCTCAGGCGTCGGCTATGAGCCCGTCGCAGCGCTTGGCGCAGCGCTCGCCCATCGCGATGAGGGACGCCTGTCGATCGGCATCGTGGGTGACGGCAACTTCAACATGGCGCCCCACATCATGTGGACGGCAGCCCATCACAAGATCCCGATGCTGACCATCATCCACAACAACCGCGCCTATCATCAGGAGGTCATGCATCTGCAGCGCATGGCCAACCGGCACAACCGCGACGTGACGACGGCCAGCATCGGCACGACGATCGAGAATCCGAACATCGACTATGCCGCGCTCGCCAAGAGCTATGGCGCCACGGCCTTCGGCCCTGTCACCGATCCCAAGGATCTCGGCGACACGCTGAAGAAGGCGGTGGCCGCAGCAAAGGCCGGCAATCCGGTGCTTGTCGATGCCATCATGCAGCCACGCGGCTAAGGGGAGGAAGCAACGTGAAGATCTTCAGCATCACACTCATCGCGGCATCCCTCATGAGCGGCACAGCCTTCGCCCAGCAGGCAGCGCCAACAGGCAATGCGGAGAATGGCAAGAAGCATTTCCTCAGCGATGGCTGCTGGCAGTGCCATGGTCGCAGCGGCAATGGTGCGGCTCTCTCCGGTCCGCGCCTCGCCCAGACCGAACTGCCCTTCGAGGCCTTCGTCATGCAGCTGCGCCAGCCCGCCAACGAGATGCCTCCCTATGAGGCCGCTGTCGTCAGCGAACAGACCGCAGCCGACATCTATGCCTATGTGAAGAGCCTGCCCGGCTCCCCCAATGCGAAGGATATCCCGCTCATCATGAACATGGGCGTGAAGTAAGAGCAGGGCCGAAGTGTCGGCCATTCCCTCTCCCCGCCGCAGGTGGGGAGAGGGCCAGGGTGAGGGGCTCCTGCGATTGACTCGATTGATCGAGGAAAACCGCAGCACCCTCACCCCAACCCTCTCCCGCTAGCGGGAGAGGGAGAGCGGCCGCCATCGCAGCCCCCCTTTCGAGGGGGCTTTTTCTTTGTTTCCGACCACCGTGGGCGCTTGCCTCTGCGGCGCACACATGCAAAATTATTCATATACAAAACACTGTTTCATATGAGAAACATCATGAGCCTCTCGGTCGGTATCGTAGGTGGTGGCGTCGGCGGTCTCGTGACCGCCATTGCGCTCGCGGCACAGGGTCATCGGGCAAGCATCTTCGAACAGAGTTCGAGATTCGGCCGCGTCGGCGCTGACATCAATCTCACCCCCAACGCCGTCCACGCGCTGGACACGCTCGGTGTCAGCGAAGGCATCCGCCGCACGGCGGCGAGGCCCACCCATCGCATCAGCCGCACCTGGGACACGGGCGCTGTGACATCGAGCCTCGAGATGGCGGATACGGCCCAGCAGAAATACGGCGCCCCCCAACTCACCATCCACCGCGCCGACCTGCTCAGCGCACTGGAGGAGAAGGTGACGGACAAGGTCCTTCGGCTCGGCGCCAAGGTTTCCGGCATCGCCCAGAACGAGACCTCTGCAACAATCACCCTGACCGGCGGCGAGCAGCATCACTTCGACGCCATTGTCGGGAGCGATGGCATCCATTCCATGGTGCGCACCTCCCTCTTTGGCCCCGAGCACCCGACCTACACGGGCCTCGTTGCCTATCGCGCCGTCGTGCCGCGCGCGCGCCTTGCGGGCGTGCCCAATCTCGATGCCTTCACCAAGTGGTGGGGCCCCTCCCCCGACAGCCAGATCGTCACCTTCCCGCTCAATCGCGGCGAGGACATCTTCGTCTTCGCCACCATTGCGCAGGACGACTGGGTCGAGGAATCCTGGACCCAGCCCGGCGATCCGCAGGACATCCGCACGGCCTATGCGGGTTTCCATCCGGAAGGGCGCGCCCTGATTGAGGCCGTCGACGAAGTCATGCGCTCGGCGCTGCATGTGCGCGACCCGCTTGCCCTCTGGTCGAAGAGCCGCATCACCCTCTTGGGCGATGCCTGCCATCCCATGACGCCCTTCATGGCGCAGGGCGCCTGCATGGCCATCGAGGATGGCGTCGTTCTGGCCCGCAGCCTCGCAGGCGTGGAGCCTGCCGGAATCCCTGCCGCACTGCTGCGCTATGAGAACACGCGCCGCGCCCGCACGGCCCGCGTCCAGATCGGCTCGCGTGGCAATGAATGGCTGCGCGATGGCGGCAACGCGGACTGGCTCTATGGCTACGACGCCTGGGCTACGGAACTCGCAGCCTGATCATCGCGGACCGCGGCTTCAGCCGCGCATTGGGGCCGGAGGCCCGCAGTCCAAAAAATGGAGAGGTCGATGAAGCGCATCCTCGCGGCCGTTGCTGGCCTATTCATGAGCGTGGCCGCGCAGGCAGCCGAAGGCGACATGCGGGTCACGCTGCTTGGCACCGGCACGCCCGTTCCCTCGCCTGAGCGCTTCGGCTACAGCACCCTCGTCGAGGCAGGCGGCAAGAAGCTCATCTTTGACTTCGGCCGGGGCATCACCATCCGCCTCGCCCAGTTGCGCATCCCCTTCGGCACCGTGGACGCGCACTTCCTCACCCACTTTCACTCCGACCATCTCGTTGGCCTGCCCGACCTCTGGCTCACTGGCTGGCTGCGGCCTGCCTATGGCAATCGCAACAACCCCTTCGTGATCTATGGCCCGC
>CAISZN010000075.1 GCA_903889985.1 uncultured Hyphomicrobiales bacterium
GCCGCCGCATCGGCGCTCCCAGCTTGGCATCGCGCGGTCATTCCAGATCACCTCAGTGTTTCCGCAGTTCACCGTGCTCGCCAATGTGGCGCTCGCCGTGCAGGCGCGGCTTGGCCACGGGTTTCGCTTCTGGCGGGACACGTCGAGCGATCCCGCACTGACCGGACCTGCGCGCGAGGCGCTGGATACGATCGGCCTGACACATCGTGCAGCGGTGGTGGTGGAGGATCTCTCCCATGGGGAGCGGCGCCAGCTGGAACTTGCCATGGCGCTCGCCATGAAGCCCTCCCTGCTGTTACTCGATGAGCCGATGGCGGGCATGGGCCGGCAGGATGGCCAGCGCATGACGCGCATTCTCTCCGAGATCAAGAAGCACTATGCGATCCTGATCGTGGAGCACGACATGGACGCGGTCTTCGCGCTGGCCGATCGCATCAGTGTGCTGGTGGCAGGCGCTGTCATCGCCACAGGTGCACCCGACGAAATCCGCAGCGATGCGCGCGTGAAGGCAGCCTATCTCGGGCATCGGACGTGAGGACACCATGCTGCTCGACGTGAAAGCCATCGAGGCAGGGTATGGCCCGGCGCAGGTGCTCTTCGGCATCTCCTTCCAGATCGACGAGGGCGAGGTCGTCACGCTCATCGGCCGCAACGGCATGGGCAAGACCACAACGGTGCGCACGATCATGGGGCTCGTGCGCGCGGGCCGGGGCGAGATCTCGCTTGCGGGCGAGCGCATCGATGGCGCTGCACCTCACCGCATTGCACGGCTCGGCATTGGTCTCGTGCCGGAGGGTCGGCAAATTTTCCCCAACCTCTCGGTGCGTGAGAACCTGCTGATGGCAGGCCGCGATCGGGGCTGGGGAGGTGAGGCCTGGACCTTCGAACGTGTGCTCGACTTTTTCCCGCGGCTCGGTGAACGCCTCACTCATGCAGGCACCCAGCTTTCCGGTGGCGAGCAGCAGATGCTTGCGATTGGTCGGGCGCTGATGACCAATCCGCGACTGCTGATCCTCGATGAGGCCACCGAGGGACTCGCCCCTGTGATCCGCGAGGAGATCTGGGCGCGGCTGGGGCTCCTGAAGAAGGCAGGCCTCTCCATCCTGGTCATCGACAAGGAAATGGAGGCTTTGAGCGAGCTTGCCGACCGGCACTACGTCATTGAGAAGGGCGAGATTGCATGGTCGGGTAGCTCGGCCGATCTCCTGGCAGACCCTTCCATTCAGGAAACCTATCTGGGTGTGTAGGCCTCCGCCCATCATTAGTAGGCGAAAGCCCACTTTTTTTGCCCACTCACTTTGTGGTTGTCGTTTTTCTCCCGCCTGTCAATCTTCGGGTGGGGAGCTCGTGACTCACACGGGCAGGAGGAAACGATGTCGGCTGATGAGATCCTCAGCGAGATCAGCGAATTTTGCCGGCAAGTCGGACTGGCGGAATCGACCTTTGGCCGACTGGCGGTCAATGACGGCAAGCTTGTTTCCCGCCTGCGTGATGGTGGCAGCGTCACCATAGACACCCTTGCAAGGCTTCGCCATTTCATGGCCAGCGGTGGCGGCTCAACCACGCGAGGCAAGAGCCGAGCCGGCGCCTTGGCAGTCGATACCCTGACGCGCCTGCCAGCTCCCGCCTATCCTCTGCCTGTGCCCCAGCGTGTCCCAATGGTGGAAGGCGAGGGGCAGGCCAACTTCCGTTTCTTCGACAATCGCCAAAAGTACCTGCTCTTCGTGAACACCTGCAGCGAGAAGTGGGTCGTCGCCAATCGCGTGGCGATGGAACTCGGCAATATCAATCCCAGACCACCGGCTCTGCGCCTCTTCGATGCGGGCGTTGGCGATGGCACGGTCCTGTCGCGTGTGATGCGTGCCATGCATGCGCGTCATCCCACCATGCCTTTCTATATCGTGGGCAAGGAGATCAGCCTCGAAGATGTGCGCCTGACACTGGAGAAGATGCCGGATCGTTTTTATGAGCATCCCTCTTCCGTCGTCGTTCTCACGAACCTTTATTATTCGGAAGCGCCATGGCTGACACCAAAGTCACCTGCCGCCGCCCATGGATTGATCTGGAAGGAAGTCGCACTCACCGGTAATTCGAGCCATGACTTTGAAGAGCAGCTCACCGACCTTCAGTCCTTCTTGTCGGAAAACTGGACAGCCAAGGTCAGTCCGAAGACCGGCAATCCTGTGTATGAGCGCCCCATCGTCCTCGTGCTTTATCGCGAGGATCATCGCTTCCTGCTTGATCCAATCATCCCACGCCCGGGACGCGTCACCGCGGATTACGATCTCATCATCGCCTCTCAACCCTATCGTGCAAGGGCTTCGGCGGAGTTCAGGGCAAAGAGGATCGTCGGGCCTCTGGCGCGCGCAATCGGCCCCGGCGGACGTCTCATCGGGATTCACTCCATGGGGCAGGATCCGGGACTGGAGATTGTTCAGGAGGTCTGGCCCGGCGAAAATCCATTCAGCATAGACCGTCATGCCTTGCTGAAAGCCGTCAAAGTGGAACTTGGTGCAGCAGGCCGCAATCTGAACTTCAACGCCTATGCGGATGCACGCTCGGTGTTTCGGTATGACATGCACACGCTGCCAGGCGAAGTGACCGGTGCCATCGGCACGTCGACACTCTTTGCTGCCTGGAATGCCGCTATCTATGTGGCGCAGATCGAAGACCAGCGGCTCTCTGAAGCGGTCAAGAACGACGCCTATCTGGAAGCTACCCAACGCGTCCTGCAGCGCCATGGCGGCCTCTGGTTCAACGACGAATCCTACGTCATCTCCCGCCGTCCAGCCTGAGCCGCGAGGAAATCCATGTCGGGCCTTGCCATCGCACACACCGTCTCAAGGAGCAGGATCGTGCAGTCAGCCGCCATCCGCGAACGAACCGCCGCCCTGCTGCGCGCCTCCACCGTCGAGGTTTATGAAAAGAACTCACCACGCGTGCTCGACAGCTATTTTCGCAGCGGGACCGACGTCTATGTGAGCTACCTTCCGGGTGATGATGTCGGCCGCCGCATCGAGATTGCAAAAATACTTCGCGATGCTCGCTATAATCCGGTGCTGCATGTTCCCGCCCGGCAGATGCTGAGCAGAGACTTTCTCGCCGACTTTATCGGGCGCGCGGTCGAGGCTGCAAAAATCGAGCGCGTGCTGCTGATTGCTGGCGATTCGACGCGAGGCCGGGGTCCCTATGCGACCAGTCTCGACATCATTCGGAGCGGCGTGCTTGAGGCCCATGGCATCAAGCAGGTGGACCTGGCGGGCCATCCGGAGGGCAATGTCGGCCTCGACTCGGCTGAACTGTTCGGCGTTTTGCGCGACAAGCGTGAAGCCGCACTTGCTGCCGGGCTTCAGCCGACCGTTGTGACGCAGTTTTCCTTCGATCCGCGCCCCATTGAGCAGTGGCTCACGAGCCTGCATGCAGGGGGCCTCGACATGCCTGTACGGCTTGGCATTGCAGGTCCCGCCAATCCGGCGACCCTGTTGAAGTTTGCGCTTCGCTGCGGCATCGGCAATTCGGTTTCTGCTGTGCAGAAGCATGTAGGTACGATCGGCCGCTTGCTGAAGGACACGGGGCCGGATGGCGTCGTGCGCGGGCTTGGCGATGTGTTGGTGAGCGAAGCGGGAAAGAATGTGGAGTGCTTCCACTTCTTCCCCTTTGGCGGGCTTGCCAAGACCAGTGCCTGGATTGAGGCAGCGCTGAAGGACCTTGGCTGAGCGTAAGGACTGCGCGGTTCCCGCCGCGCTGCTGCGAGCCGCCGGCTCGCGGTCTCTCAGGCCCCTGCGGTTCCCCACACCTCGTTGGCCACCTCCACGAGCAGCGCCAGCTTGCGGCGTTCAACATCCTCGGTGATGCGGTTGCCCGGCGCGGTTGATGCAAAGCCGCATTGCGGGCTGAGGCAGAGCTGCTCCAGCGGGATGAACTTCGTCGCCTCGTTGATGCGGCGCTTGAGGTCATCCTTCGACTCGATGGTCGCCTCCTTGCTGCTGACGAGGCCGAGAACGACCTTCTTGTTCTTTGGCACGAAGCGCAGTGGCTCGAAGCCGCCGGCGCGATCCGTATCGAATTCAAGAAAGAAGCCGTCGACATCGGTCTCGTTGAAGAAGACTTCTGCGACAGCATCATAGCCACCGCTCGCCATCCACATGCTCTCGTGGTTGCCGCGGCAGGTGTGGACTGTCAGGGTCATGTCCTTGGGGCGCTTCGACACCAGCGTGTTGATGATCTTCACATAGAGCTCGGGCAGGCGCTTGGGATCCTCGCCGTCATTGGCGATCTGCCGGCAGATGCTCTCGTCGCAGAGATAGGCAAACGATACATCGTCGATCTGGATGTAATCGCAGCCGGTCTTGGCGATGCCTTCGATCTCCTGTTGATAGGCCAAGGCAATATCAGCCCAGAACTCGGAAATATCCGGATAGACCTTCGGGTCGACGAGCTTGCGGCCACCGCGCACATGCAGATAGGTGGCGGACGGCATGCAGAACTTGGCCGTGCGCGTCGTTACCGACTTCAGATAGGACACATGGTCGACCATCACCGGCTTCGTGCGGCGGACCTTGTCGTTCACGACGAGCATGGAATTGGTTTCCGCAGTCTCGCCATTCTTGCCGAGAAACTTCACCGCATATTGCGAATGGGTCGGGACGATGCCCTGGAAGCCCGTCAGAAAATCCGTGTGCCACATGGCGCGGCGGAATTCACCGTCGGTGATCGACTGAAGGCCCGCATCCTCCTGCAGTTTCACCACATCGCGGATACAGCGATCCTCGATGGCCTTCAGCTCGTCGCGCGTGATCTGCGAACTCGCGGCCTTGGCGCGCGCCTCCTTCAGTTCGGCGGGACGCAGCAGGCTACCGACGTGGTCTGCACGGAAGGGACCTTTGGTCATCTGTCTTCTCCTCGCACTCAGGTGCGAACGGGCGTTTCCATCAAGTCGACGAGAATCTTGTTGAGAGCCTCAGGCTGCTCCACGGGCACGAAGTGACCGCTGTCCTCGACGACGATCAGTTTGGCATCCGGGATGAACTTCGCAAAGGCTTCGTGCTGGGCAACCGTGCTCCATGCATCCTGTCGTCCCACGACCACGAAGGTGGGGCAACGGATCGTGGGCAGGACCGGCGTCGCATCCGGGCGGCCCAGCAGGGCGCGGATCTGGCCTTCGAAGATCTCCGGGGTGGCGCGCAACACCATCTCGCGCAGCGGGCCAAACAGGGCCGGCTCACTCTGCCGGTCGGGATGCAGCATGGGCGGGAGCCATGCACTGCAAAGCGCATCCATGCCCTTGGCGTGGGCCAGATCGACCAGCACCTGGCGCTTCTCGGCCTCGCCTTCGGCGGCCGGCTGAACGCCAGTGTCGAGCAGCAGCAGGCGCTCGACCCGCTCGGGGGCCATGGCCATGATCTTCAGGGCCACGCGCCCGCCCATGGAGAAGCCGCAGACCGAGAAGCGTGGCGGTGCATCGTCCAGCACCTTCTGCGCCATGGCGGTCATGGAGGCGAGCCCGAAGAAGTCCACGACCCGGACATCATAGCGCGCGGACAGCGCCTCCTTCTGCCGGTGGAAGGTATAGGCATCGCACAGAAGGCCGCAGAGCAGGTAGAGGGTGGGACGATCGGACACGAGATGGCTCTCCAAACGAAAAGGGCCGCACCAAAGGCGCGGCCCCCTTTAGCATGTGATGGCGGATCAGCCGAGATCGATCTTCAAGAGCTTGGCGGCATTTCCCGAGAGCAGCTTGCCCATGTCGTTGCGGGAGATCTGCAGGGTGTCGAGCCATTCGAAAGCCGGCTTGTTTGAGACGAACGGCCAGTCCACCGAGAACATGATCTTGTCCATGCTCATTTCCATCGAGGCGCAGACCAGCGCCGTCGTGGAGAAATGCCCGCTGGTCGTGATGTGGAAGTTACGGGTGAAGACATCGCGGAAGCCCAGTTCCTCATGCCCGGGGCGCTTCAGCGCCTGATCGATCCGCCACAGCTGATAGGGCAGGGTCTCGCCAAAGTGGCCCAGGATGATGTTGAGCCTGGGGTGCTTCTCGAAGACGCGGCTGAGGATCAGGCGGATCGCCTGCGTCGCGGTCTCCACCGTATAGCCCCAGGCAGCGCGCACGACCTGAGGGAAGTCCTTCGCATATTCATCATAGTACTTGGCCGAGACGCCCGGGTCGGGGAAGGATGGGTGGAAATAGATCGGCACGTCGAGGGCTTCGGCACGCTCATAAATTGGCCAGAAGCGCTTGTCGTCGTGGAAGATCCCATTGGTCAGGCCGCAGATCATCGCACCCTTGAAGCCAAGCTGCTTGACGCAGCGCTCGAGCTCATCGGCGGCGGCCTCCGGCACGGCGGTTGGCAGGGCGGCAAAGCCCGCGAAGCGGCGCGGATGGTGGGCAATGGCCTCGGCCAGACGGTCGTTCACGCGCTTCGTCAGGTCGACGGCGATGCTGGCATCGAGTTTCTGGGCTGAGGGGGCGCCGTGGGAGAGCACCTGCACGTCGACGCCGGCCTGATCCATGGCTCGCAGGCGAATGTCGCCGATGTCATAGAGGCGGTCGAGAAGGTCTTGCGAGCGGGTGCCTTCAGCGCCCTTGAGCTGGGCGGCGAGCTCGTGATCCCAATAGTGTTCTTCGAGCGCGATGACGGGATGTTTCTTGTACACGCGGTTCGTCTCCCTGTGGTCCGCCGTCGCGGTGGCGGTGCCGGTGGCGCGACCATACACCGAGCGTCGCGATCGTCCAGTCTGATCACGGCGTTGACAGGGCCGGACCCGCTCCCCTAGCCTTTCAGAAGGGCCATAAAGGGCCGCGCGGGGAGAGCGTTTTGAGATTTGGCATCTGGTCGCCGACCAATCCGCGCGAGGGCGTCTCCAGCGTTGAACTCTATCGCCAGCAGATCGAGGAAGTGGTCGTCGCTGAAGCGTGCGGCTTCGACCATTTCTGGTTCTACGAACATCATGTCTCGCCGAGCGGCCCCATGCCCTCGCCAAACCTGATGATCGCTGCGGCTGCCAGCCGCACCAGCCGTATTCGGCTAGGCACCATGGTCAATATCCTGCCTTACCGTCATCCGCTTATTGCAGCCGAGGAAGCTGCCATGCTCGACACGCTCACCAACGGGCGTCTCGACTGGGGAATCGGGCGTGGGCTGAAGCCCGATGAATTCGACGCCTTCTGCATTCCCCAGAAGGAGTCCCGCCCGATGTTTCTTGAACATGTGGAGATCCTTCGAAGGATCTGGGCGGATGAAATGTTTGCCTTTCAGGGCAGCTTCTTTCAGGTCGACAAGAAGACCTCACTCTCGCCTCCCTGCGTGCAGAAGCCCCATCCGCCACTTTATGTCAGTGCGCAAAGCGAGGAGTCCCTGCGCTGGGCGGCGCAAAACGACGTCATGTTTTGCCAGATCGACGCGCTCGTCGAGGAGTGCGCGCGGGACCAGGCCTTTTTTCGCAGCGTTCAGCTCGCCCATGGCCATGCGCCCTCGCCGCGTCTTGTCATCACAAGAGAGATCTATGTCGCGGACAGTTTCGAGCAGGCTCGTGCCGAGGCAGTGCCCTGGTTGAAACGCTATTGGCAACTCTGGCATCGTTACGCCCAGCTCACGGAAGATGGGCGAATGCCAGCAGAATATGAAAAGTGGCGTGCGCGTGCTCCCATGCTGGCGGCCATGAGTTTCGAGGAACTCAACGAGCGTGGCCTCATCATGATTGGCAGGCCTGAGCATGTGGCGGAGCGCATCATAAGCCATGCGCAAGGGCTTGACCTTGCTGCGCTCGCCTGTGTCTTCAAATTCGGTGGCATGCCCTATGATATGGTCGTGCGTTCGATGCAGCGTTTTTCGCAAGAGGTGATGCCGATCGTGCGGGCGCGGCTTCACTGAAGCGAACGGCTAGCGTTCTTGGGCACCTTTGCTTCGTGGATCGTGAGCGGGTGAAGGCGCCGCGGTCCGAACAATCCAATTTCTGCCACGCCATATGAGGAGACCGCCTATGCTGAAACGTGTTCAGAGTGTCTATTACACGGTCAAGGACATGGACCGCGCCGTTGCGTTCTATGAGTCGACATTCGGGCTCAAGCTGAAGTTCCGGGACGGGAACAAGTGGGCCCAGTTCGATGCAGGAAACGTCAATTTCGCGCTGAGTTCACCAGAGGAATCCGCCTCGCTTGAAGGGGGTGCGGTGACAGCATTCGAAGTTGATGAAATGGCGCCCTATGAAGCCGCCGTGCGTGCGGGTGGTTGCGAAATTCTGCAGGTTCGTGACATGGGCAGTCATGGACGCGTGCTCGCCTTCCGTGACCCGGAGGGCAATATCGTTCAGCTCTTTGCCAAGACCTGAGCATTTCTGCAACGGTGCTTACGCGCCGTTGCGCATCTTCACTTCATTCAGATTTGCGCTCATGCGGTAGAGCAGGGAGGTGAACTGCTCCACGTCCTTTGGATCGACGCCCTTGAGCAGGACTTTCTGCTTGTCGAGGTCCACGTTTTTGCAGGAACGGGCCATCTGGCGGCCCTTCTGGGTCAGGCTAACCTCGACCGCGCGATTGTCTTCTTTGACCCGCGACCGCACGACAAGCCCCTGCTCACCAAGCATCCTCAGCAGATGGGAAAGCGCGGTGGCTTCAAGGCCGACATCGCGTGCCAAGACTGAGCAGCGCATGGAATTGCGCTCAAGCAATAAAATCAGAACACGTGCAGACTGAACGTTCAGGCCAAGGTCTGAAAGCTCCTTGAATGCCTCGCGTGAAATTCTTGCAATGACGCTGTTCATGAGCAGCGTAAGGCTGCTCTTGTCCGAAGACACGATCTCGTTCTGATGCATGCCAAGACCCGACTTGCGAACGCCGTTTTCCGGCTGTTCATTCTGATTACCCGTCATCCGGCATCCGGACGACCTGCATCCCCTGTATGGTGATAGCAGAGGGGTCGATTGAATACAATTGTATGGCCGGAGACACAAAACCAAAAGAAATTAGCGCGCCGGATGTACCGGCGCGCTGAAATGTCAGAGCTTTTCCTTCAGGAACCGCGCTAGACGCGGTGCAACAAAGCCCGGGAAGCTGCCGTGCTCATGGATCGGATCATGGATCCAGAAGTGGGGGCCATCGACCGTTGCCGTGCGAACATAGAAATCAGCACGCTTGAGGGCCGCCAGCAGGCGCTCCGACTGGAGGGCCGGTGGCACGATGTCGTCGCGTGTGCCCCAAGCCATGAAGAAGGCCGTCGAGTTGCCAGCCTTGGTGACATAATTCAGCGGAGATGCCTTCTGGTAGGCGAAGCGATCCTCAACTGCGCTATGGCCGATAAAGGTCTCGGTGAAGTTGCCACGCGGCGCGAAGGCCTGGTCGTAGTCCCACTGGGCGATGAGGTCGTAGATGCCATAGACCGGCACGCAGGCTTTTACTTTGGTTGAGACGCCCGGATAGGCATCATCGGGCTGGCCGGCGAATTCTTCCCGATCGCCAGCAAGCGACACGAGAGCAGCCAGATGGCCACCGGCGCTGTCGCCCATGAGGCCAATGCGATTGGGATCTATACCAAGCCCTGCGCCCTTGGTGCGGATGAACTGAACGGCGGCGCGCACGTCATGGACAGCCGACGGAAAAACGTTTTTCGGCGAGAAGCGATAGGTGACTGCGAAGACCGCAATTCCCTTGCTGGCCAGATAGGGCCCGAAATCGTGGTAGCTTGAGGGGGCGCCGCGCTGCCAGGCCCCACCATGGACGGCGACGATGCAGGGCGAATTGCGCGAATTGGACGGGAGATAAAGGTCACCGCACAGCGATTGCTCGCCGTGCTTCACAAATTCCAATTTCTCGATTTTCGTATATTCGGCGGCGGGTGCGTCGTGCATGAAATCCTCCCTGGTCAGTTGCCCCAGATGTGGGGGCAGTGTCTCGCAGGCCGGCAGCTTTGACAACTGATGGCTCAAACGAAGATCGCGCCCGAAGGCGCGATCTGGGATCGGTTCTGACCCTTGGGATCAGGCGTTGCCGGGCATCAGCGCCGTGCAGCCGCCATCGACAAAGAGGGCAGTCGCCACGATGAAGGACGACTCGTCCGAGGCAAGAAACAGCGCTGCATTTGCAAGATCGACCGGGACGCCCGGACGGCCAACAAGGTTGAGCACGGGACGGGTGGGATCGAACTCGTCCTTGCCGACCGGCGAGCCGATCTTGTTGGGCACCACCGCGTTGACGCGGATGTTGTGGGGCGCCAGCTGGATGGCGAGCGACTTTGTCAGGTTGACCACGCCGCCTTTGGCAGCCGTGTAGGCGGTCGCGCGGTCGCGGCCATAGTAGCCCGAAGTCGAGCTGACATTGACGACCTTGCCCTTGACGCCACGGGCAATCATGTCCTTGGCGACATGCTTGGTGAAGAGGAAGGGCGAGGTCAGGGTGATGGCCAGCACCCGGTTCCACTCTTCGGTGGTGATGTCGAACATGTTCTTGTTGTCGGAGATCGCCGCGTTGTTGATGAGGATGTCGATCTTGCCGAAATGCTCGGCAACGTCCTTCACGCAGGCGATGATGTCCTCTTCCTTGCCGACGTCGCAGACGAAAGCCTTGGCCTTGCCGCCGGCGGCAACAATGTCGGCCGCGACCTTGTCGCCACGGGCCTTGTCGAGGTCGACGACGGCGATGGCAGCGCCATTCTGAGCGAAGAGCTTCGAGACGTCTTCACCGATGTTGCGGCCCGCGCCGGTGACGATGGCAACCTGATTAGCAAGCTTCATGGAAGTCCTCCCGATCTGATGTGAGTGCGGCCCGACGGGCCCTGGATGGCAATGTCTGACTGCGACGGCGAGCCGTCAACTCTCTGTTGTGTCATGGACCGCGCGCGTTTGCGCGCGCAGCCCTTGGGTTCAACTCATGCCCGTGCCTTGCGCAGGGCCTCTGTTCCGGCCGCATCGATCGCCCAGTCGGAGCCCTTGCGCACCAGCGCGACACCATAGGCCTGACGCGCAGCGTCGACCGTGACGTAACCTTCGTTCACGTCGGCCACGACCCGCTCCGGCTCGCGCGCAAAGGCATCGCCCAGCCCGCCGCCGCCCGGTGTGTCGAGCGAGAAGATGTCCTGCGCTGCCAATGGATAGTCCGCGTAGCGTGTGGGCAGGCGCTTCTCGTTCTCGCGGCCCTTGTTGATGAGGATGTCGCCGGTGCGGCCCTTGCCGCCGCCCGCCGCCCCTTCGGGCGCGATGATGTGCTTGGTCGAGCGGATCGAGAAGCGTGCATCCTGCAGGTTCACATAGTCACGGCGAATGCCGAGCCCGCCGCGGAAGGTGCCCGTGCCGCCTGAATCCGGGATCAGCTCGAAGCGCGTGATGCGGGTCGGGAACTCGCTCTCGATGATCTCAATGGGCGCGATCTTGGCGTTCGACTGGTTGACCGAGGTGCCGGACGCGCCGTCCTTGGTGGCACGCGCGCCGCCGCCACCGCCAAGAATCTCATACTGCACATAGCTCTGGCCGGCCTTGGTGCTGCGCCCGCCCAGGATGATCGAGCGGCTACCGCAGCCGTCGGCGCGCGCCTTCCTCGGCACGATGTTGACGAGCGCCGAGAAGATCGCCTCCACCGTCGCATGCACCGTGGGGTTGTAAGTGTTGAGCGGGGCGGGGAAGCGCGGGTTCATCACGCTGCCCTCGCGCACCTTCAGCTCGAAGGCGTTCATGAGCCCGGAATTGATGAAGGTGTGCGGATCGACCAGTGCGATGAGGCAATAGCAGATCGCACCGCGCACCACCGGCGGGCGGATATTGGCGGGGCCGACCGTCTGGTCATCGCTGCCGGTGAAATCGAAGGTGATCTGGTCGCCCTTCTTTTCCACCACCACATGGATCTTGACCGGCTGGTTGGCCCGCACGCCATCGTCATCGACGAAGCGCTGCGCCTCGTAGCGGCCATCCTGCCACTCGGCGATGGCGCCGCGCATGCGGGTCTCCGCGAGTTTCAGCAGGCGCTCGAAGCTCTCCACCGTGGTTTCGGCACCATATTTGGCAGCGAGCTCGCGCAGGCGCTGTTCGCCAAGGCGGCTCGATCCGAGCTGGCCGCGAATGTCGCCCAGCACGAGGTCAGGCGTGCGGCTGTTGGAGGCGATGATGCGCTCGATCTCGCGGTTGCGCTCGAAGTTGCGCTGGTAGCGCACTGCCGGCAGATGCAGGCCCTCGTTGAAGGTTTCCTTCGCCTGACCCGAGCAGGAGCCGGGCACCGGTCCGCCGATGTCGCTCTTGTGAGCGATGGAACCACCGAAGGCGATCAGCTTGCCCTCGACGAAGATGGGCGTGATAACGCACATATCCGGCGCATGGGGACTGCCACCCTCATAGGGGTGGTTGATGATATAGGCATCGCCATCAGCGATATCGTCGTATTCGCGAAGAACCGCCTGGCAGCAGGCCGGAAACGAGCCGATGTGGAGCGGCAGCACCACATGCTGCGCGACCACTTCGCCCCGCGCGTTCATAATGGCGCAGGAAGCATCCTGGCTTTCGCGCACGATGGTCGAATAGCCCGTGCGGAAGAGCGAGTTCTGCATCTCCTGCACGATGCCATCAAGGCTGGCCTTGATGATCTCGAGCTCGATGGCGTTGAGCGTCTTGGTCATTTCAAGCCACTCCGATCTTGATGATGAGGTTCTTGTAGGTATCGACGGTGGCGGTCTGGCCGGGCGGCAGGACCGTGGTGCAGTCGAGCTGGTCGATGATGGCGGGGCCGGTTACCGAGACACCGACATCGAGACGTTCACGCTGATACACAGGCGTCTCGACAGTCTTGCCATCGAAGCGGCAGGGCCGGGTTTCGCGAAGCGCGTCCGCAAGCTTGGCGCCTGTCGATTCATAGCTTGGCAGTTCCACTGGCGGCACGCGTCCGACGCCGCGCAGGCGATAGGAGATGATCTCTACGGGCTCGTCGGGGGCCGTGTGTCCGAAGGTCTTGCGATGCTCTTCATCGAAGGCCTTGCGCAGGGTGAGGAGATCGCCGGCCTTCAGGGGCGAGGGGCAAGGGATGGTCATCTCATAGCCCTGACCGGCATAGCGCATGTCGAGCGCATGCTCGATCACCACCCGATCGTCGGGGAAATGCTCGTCGGCCAGATCCTTGCGGGCTTGCTTCTCAAGCTCGGCGAAGACCGCGTTGATGCCGGCTTCGTCGGTGCGCGCGAGCGCCGTCATGCGCGAGCGAATGTAGTCGTGCTTCACATCCGACATCACGAGGCCCATGGCCGAATAGACGCCGGGGTACAGTGGCACGATCACGCCCGCCATGCCGAGGTTCTCGGCAATGCGGCAGGCATGCAGCGGGCCGGCGCCACCGAAGGCGAGCAGCATGAAGTCGCGCAGGTCATGGCCACGCATGGTGGAGATCGCCTTGATGGCCTCCTGCATCTTCACGTTGATGATGCGCACGATGCCCTCGGCCGCATCCTCGCCGCTCATGGACAGGGGCCGCGCCACGGCACTTTCCACAGCCTCGCGGGCGAGTGACACATCGAGCTTCATCTTGCCGCCGAGGAAATTGTCCGGCGAAAGGTAGCCGAGCAGCACATTGCAGTCGGTGATGGTGGGCTGGGTGCCGCCGCGCATGTAGCAGGCGGGGCCGGGCACCGCGCCCGCGCTCTGCGGGCCGACGATGAGCTCGCCGTAGCGATCCACATGGGCCAGCGTGCCGCCGCCCGCGCTCACCGTGTTGATGTCGATCATCGGCAGCGCGACGTCGCGCCCCTCGACCTTGCCACGGTTGGAGACGGAGGGTTCCCCATCCTTGATGAGGGCCACGTCGCAGGAGGTGCCGCCCATGTCGAAGGTGATGAGGTTCTGGTAACCAGTCGTGCGGCAGGCATGCATGCTCGCCGTGATGCCGCCCGCTGGACCTGAGAGCACCGTGGCCACGGCCTTCTTGGCGGTGGCCTCGAAGGTCGACATGCCTCCGTTCGACTGCATGATGTATTTTTGCGGCGTCTCGACGCCCGCCTCGCGCAGGCGCCCGTCGAGGTTGGCGATGTAGCGCGCCAGGATCGGCTGCAGGTAGGCGTTGATGGCGGTCGTCGACAGGCGATAGTACTCGCGGATCTGCGGCACAATCTCACTCGACAGCGAGACGCTGCAGCCGGGAAGTTCCTCTGCGATGATCTCGCGCACGCGCTCTTCATGCTGGGGCGCGAGGAAGGAAAACAGCAGGCAGACGGCGATGGACTGGATGTCCTTGCCCTTCATGTCCTGCAGCGTCTTGCGCAATGCCTCTTCATCAAGCGGCAGGAGAATCTCGCCATCGAAGGCCACGCGCTCGCGCACCTCGCCGGTGCGACTCTGGGGCACCAGCATGGCAGGCTTGTCATAGAGAATGTCGAAGATCGCGGGGCCGTGGGGGCGGGACTGTTCGCCCACCTCATAGATGCCGCGGAAGCCTTCGGTTACCAGCAGACCGGTGCGCACGCCCTTGCCTTCGAGCAGGGCATTGGTGCCAACGGTGGTGCCATGGCAGAAGTAGCGCACGTCCTTGGGGTCGACGCCCTTCTGCAGCAGCAGTTCGACGCCATTCAGGATGGCGCGGGATGGATCGTCCGGCGTCGAGGGCACCTTGGCGATGGTGACGGTGCGGGTCTCGTCATCCACATAGACGAAATCCGAGAATGTGCCGCCCGTGTCCACGGTCACGCGATACTGCGCCATCCTGACCTTCGCTCCCTGTTGTCTGGGCTTTTCAGCCTGTCTGACGTGCAGACTATCCGGTCCGGGCCTGCACGTAAATTTCAGACTTTTGAGAGGGTAGGTAAACTGCAGGTTTACCTCAGGCCTCCGGCAGACGCACCTCGTCGAGCAAGGCGCGCACCAGTGGCGAGCGTGTCGCGCCCTTGCGATGCACCGCGCAGAAGGAGACCTTGCCGATGCGGGCCCCGAGGTCGCTTGTCATCACGTGGCGCGAGCGGTGGCGCTCCATGCACAGGGTATGGACCAGCGCCACGCCGACGCCCATCTCAACGAAATTCGCCGCCGTCTCGCAGGTTGGTGCTTCTATGAGGGTTGCGGCCTTGTCGAGGTCGGATGCCATTGATTTGTCGATGAGCCGGCGCGTCACCGTGGAGTGAGGCGGCACAATCACGCGATGGCGAGCAAGATCTGCAAGTCCGAGCGGTTTGCGGCGCGGGCCTATCTCACGTGGGTTATAGGCAAGGGAAAGGCTCGTCTCTTCCACCACAACGCGCTCGATGCGCTTGGGCAGTTCGGGAAAGATTCCAAAGCCGAGATCCAGCTCGCCCTTGTCCAGAGCCACCAGCGCTTCGTCGGATTTATAGACACGAAGGCTGAGTGAGACATGGGGATAACGGTTGAGAAAATTTCGGATCTTGGGTGCGTAGTACCAGGCGTGATCACTTCCGACGGATACCGTCAGTCGCCCCTCCGGTGCCGTCGTGTGGAGGCTTGAAAGCGCCTGCTCGGCGCGTTCGAAAATGCCATCGACCTCACGCAGGAAGCGCTCGCCGGTCACCGTCAGAACAAGCTTGTTTGGCAGGCGCTCGAAAAGGTCGAAGCCGAGTTCCTGTTCGAGCTTGCGGATCTTGGCCGAAATGGCCGGGATCGACTGCTTCAGCCGAGTGGCGGCTAGTCGAAGGCTCCCGTGCCTGGCCACGAGATGGAAGGCGCGCAGGCGGCGCAGGTCGAGTGTGTCGATCTGGAGCATGGAGGTTCACAAGAGCTGAATGTTTCCGCCAGTTTGGTCAACTGGAACAGAAGGTCAAGCTGTCCCCAAGGGCGTCGGCCTTGCGTCGCCGGTAGCCGCGGGCGCATCCTGTTGCTGGAGGCACCGGTCGAATCGCGGGGCCAGAGCTTTCATTTTGGGCCAGAATGACAACAAAGACAGATCGCCCCAAGGTTCCGCTTCATCAGATTTTTCAGGTCTTCTTCACGATCGGGGCCTTCAGCTTCGGCGGAGGACTGATCGGCTGGATGCATCGTGAGATCGTGACAAAGCGCGAATGGCTGCGGGACGAGCAATTTCTCTCCGGGCTTGCGCTCGGGCAAGTGCTGCCGGGTGCCAACGTTTCCAATATGGCGGTCTACATAGGCCAGCAGCTGCGCGGCTGGGTTGGAGCCTGTGTGGCCCTTCTTGCGGTCCTGACCGGCCCCTTCTTCCTCGTTATCGGACTTGCCTCCGTCTATGATGACGCCATCCGGATTCCCGGCTTCCACGCCGCCATGGATGGCATTGCGGCGGCTGCCGTAGGTATCGTCATGCGCCTTGGCTGGGTGGGCGCTCGGCACAGTTGCAGACATTTCCCCCAGGCCATGATCGCATTTGCAGTCTTCATCGCGATTGGTCTGATGCAGTGGCCGCTCGTGCCGGTCGTGCTTGTGATTGGCCCGATCAGCATTGCCATCGCCTGGATGCAGGTGCGCCATGCGCGATAATCCACTGCTCGGCCTCCTATATGTGATGGTGCCTTTCTCGCTGCTGTCCATCGGGGGTGGGCCTTCGATCTTTGCACCGCTGCAGCGCGAGGCGGTGACGGTGATGGGGTGGATCACCACCCGTGAATTCATCGATCTCTTCGCCATCGCCCGCACGGCGCCGGGGCCGGGGGCCATGCTGTCCACCCTCATCGGCTGGAAGGTGGCTGGATGGACGGGCGCGCTCGTGGCGACGCTTGGCTTTTTCGTGCCGGCCTCGGTGCTCTGCCTGGGGGTCGCACGGATCTATGACCGATATCGGGGTCGCGACTGGCATACGGCTCTTGAGGTAGGGTTGGGGCCGATCGCGGTCGGGCTCATCGCCTCCGGCGCCTTGGCCATTCTGCGCCTGTCCGGAGGCAAGCCCTTGCCGGTGGCAGTTGCCCTGGTGTCCGGGGCGACCCTGATGTTCCGGTCAAGAATTCATCCCTTTGTCATCCTGTTCGGTGGCGCAGGGATATTCATTGCGGCGGAGTTTCTGGGGTTTTCGTCCTGATCTTCCGAAATCCGTCCAAATTCGCTAAGAGGGCATAAGCCTTTCACCTCAGGAGCCGAACATGAGCCAGCCCGGTCGCCCCATCGTCGAGGATGTCAGCCTGCAGCAACTCAAGGCAGGTCTGGCGGATGGTTCCATTGCGCTCGTCGACGTGCGTGAGGCCAACGAATGGGCTGCCGGCCACATTCCAGGAGCCACGTTCAATCCGCTTTCGGCTTTCAACCCTGCGGCCCTGCCTGCTCCCAAGGCCGGCCAGCGAATCGTTTTGCATTGCCGTTCCGGGAAGCGCAGCATTTCGGCGCTCGATCTTGCGCAGCAGGGCGGGCGAGAAGATGTGCGCGCCCATTTCACTGGTGGCATGCTGGAATGGCAGGGCGCCGGGGAACAGGTCATTACAGGGTGAACGGAAAAACGGCGCCATGAGGCGCCGTTTTGCTTTGCTGATCTATCTTTCTGTTCAGCTCGCGCGCTGCCGATAAGCATCATGACAGGCTTCGCAGGCGCCGTTGATCTTGGGATAGTTTGCCTTCAGTGAGTCGAGCGTATCGATCTTGCCCAGCAGCTCGCTGACGACCTTCGCGAGTGCATCTTTCTTGGCCGTGAAGTCTGCGGGATTTTCCCAAATCTTCGCGGACGCGATATAGCGGTCATCTGCGGACTTCTGACCCTTCAGTGCAGGTGCAAAAGCCTCATTGATCTTGCTGGAGGTGCTTGAGAGCTTGGTCAGCGCCGCTTCCACCTTCGCCTTGTCGAAAGGAGCCTCGCCCTTCACCATTGGATTCAGCTCTCGATATGCGGCCTGGCCCTGTTCGCGCATCAGTGCCTCGAACGGGAGCGGCGCGGTCTGAGCCAAGGCGAGGGTCAATCCGGCGCAACCAATAATGGCAGTTGTGATCAATGTACGAAGCATAATGTCTGATCTCCACGTGAGCCTGTTGTTTGTAGTGTTGTGTGTAGCGCTCCTCAGTGAAGTGTACCCCTCAACTTTGTGTGAACGCAGGCTGTCAGAGCATGAATTTGGCCATAATTGGCTGTTTTGCAGGGATGCAACAAGTGAGGTGCATCATTGCAAGGATTCGAAGTCGCGACCGATCAAGTCTTGATGCTAATGATCAACTGACCGCGGTTGTTTGCCATCAATATTCGATGAATGGTTGGGGAATTCATGCGCTTTTGGGCTCTGCTTCTGGGAATCATGACTGCCATTGGATTGTCCGTTGGCATCTATTTTACCCAGGCGACTCCGCTTTACGTTGCAACCGAGCCGGTGCTTGAGCGCGGCGGAAATGCAGACCGTGGCCGGGGAATTTTTTTCGCGGGCGGATGCGCATCCTGTCATGCAACACCCGGCCAGTCGGATCCGCTGAAGCTGGGTGGCGGTCTGGAACTGAAATCACCTTACGGAAGCTTCTTCGCTCCAAACATTTCGCCAGACCCGGACGATGGAATTGGTCGCTGGTCGACGACCGATCTCGTCAATGCCATGCAGGCAGGCGTCTCACCCCAGGGCGAACATTATTTCCCGGCATTCCCCTATACCACCTATGCTCACGCCAAGGTCGAGGACATTCGAGACCTGATGGCCTATCTGCGCACGCTCGAACCCGTGCGTGGCAGGGCGCCAGCCCACACGCTGAAATTTCCCTTCAGCATTCGCAGGGCGGTTGGCGTGTGGAAGGCTCTGTATTTCGACCGCAGCCCGATCAATCCCGATCCCGCGCAAACAGATGAATGGAATCGCGGTCGCTATCTGGTCGAGGCTCTAGGTCACTGCGCGGAATGTCATTCCGCCAGGGACCTTCTTGGCGGAATTGAATCGCGATATCGCTATGCAGGCGGGCCGGACGTGGAAGGGCATGGCTGGGTTCCCAACATCACCCAGCACAAGGATGGCATCGGCGATTTTTCCAAATCCGACATCGTCGCGCTGCTGAAGACCGGCGAGCTGCCCGAGGCTGATTCCGTGAGCGGGGCCATGATGGCTGTCGTTCGCAACATGGCAAAGCTGAGTGATGATGACTTGTCTGCCATGGCGGAATTCCTGAAGTCGCTGTCCGCGCGGCCATCTCCGCCCAAGCCCCCCAAATAGAATCAGGACGAGCTTGCTTGCGTGTAGCTCGCCGGGAGGGCTGCCGGATCTATGCAATATGGGCGCGAAAGCTCACACTCAGCGCATTGCAGCGATTCGTGGCTGAGGAAGCATGGCAGCGCACGCGCCCCCGGCGGGCTTGAGCGAACAGGATTTCGAGACGATCGAAGACGCCGTCATGGAGACGGCACGCGGGCGTTGGTTTCTGCGCGAATACGCACGCCGCATGCGATCAGCTGATACCAATCGCCTCCTTGAGGCGCTTGCGCGCATCGAGCGGTCTGTTTCGGGGCAATCGGCCCCCTTGCTGCCGGAGGCCTCTCTGGCAGTTCATATTGCTTCCTTGGAAGAGCGGCGCGACCGGCTGGCTGACCTATCCGCCTCCTTGCGTGAGCAGGGCTATGATGGTGACCTGTGTGGCCGGATCGCCCGGGAGGCCATGGCTATCGATGATATCATTGACGCAATGCGTGGCGAGGAGGCTCCGGTCGAGTCCGTTGCAGGGCCTGACAGCAGGCCCCCACGGTCCAGTGACCCAGCTGGTCAGGATGAGGATCCTCATGCGGGCGCGCCCCTGACCATTGAAGCGACAGTCCTTGAAGAAGAACCCGATGAGCCTGCTCAATTGGCTGAGCCTGTTCCGGTCGCGGACCTGATTGTACCGCTGCTGCAGGTCGATCTGTCCGCTCTCGAGGCGGTTGAGGCATTACCGCGTGCCGAAAGGCTTGCACTGTTTTCATGAGCTCCTGCGGGGTTGCGCGTTCTGGCGCTTGTCGCCATGGTGCCGCGCGATGGAGGACATCATGGATCTCGGATTGAAGGGCCGGAAGGCCATCGTGTGCGCATCGAGCAAGGGTCTTGGCCGCGCCTGCGCCGTGGCACTTGCACAAGCGGGTGTCGAGGTCGTGATCAACGGCCGTGACCGGGCGGCGCTTGAGGCCACTGCCGCCGATATTGCCAAAGCAAGCGGGGTGATGGTCCATGCGGTGGCAGCCGATATCGGGACCCCCGAGGGCCGTGCGGCCCTGCTGGCTGCCTGCCCGGAGCCCGACATTCTCGTCAACAACAACGGCGGTCCGCCGCCCAAGGATTTCCGCAAGCTCTCCCATGATGATCTGGTAGCTGGCGTCGAGAAGAACATGATCACGCCGATCGCGCTGATTCAGGC
>CAISZN010000076.1 GCA_903889985.1 uncultured Hyphomicrobiales bacterium
CAACCTGTGCCGCTGCACGGGCTATCGCCCCATTCTGGATGCCGCCATGCAGGTCTGCGCAGGGCCGGCTGATGACGCCTTCGCTGCCTCGGCCCCAGCGCGCATGGCAAAGTTGGAGGCGCTCAATACGGGTGACGACCTTTTCGTCGGGACTTCGGAGATGTTCTTTGCAGCGCCGGGCTCTGCGGCCTCTCTCGCAGCCCTGAGTGCCCAATATCCGGATGCGTTGATCCTGTCTGGCGCCACAGACGTGGGACTCTGGATCACCAAGGGCTTTCAGGACCCCGGGAAGATCATCTGGACCGGTCGTGCGACAGGCTTCGACACCATCGATCACAAGGATGGTTCGCTCATTCTGGGTGCTGGCGTCACACATCAGGACGCCCTGCCGCATCTGGCCGCGATCCATCCCGATCTGGGCGAAATCATGCGGCGCTTCGGCTCCACGCAGGTGCGAGCCTCGGGCACGGTGGGTGGCAGCATCGCCAATGGCTCTCCCATCGGCGACCTCGCGCCCTGCCTCATCGCCCTGGGCGCCAGTATTGAACTGCGCCTGAAAGACAACGTCCGCAGCCTGCCTCTGGAAAACTTTTTCATTGCCTACCGCAAGCAGGACCGGGCACCGGGCGAACTGGTGTCGAGCCTGACCATTCCGGATCTGGGCGAGGATCATGCCTTCCGGGCCTACAAGGTCAGCAAACGCTTCGACGAAGACATTTCCGCGGTGCTGGGCGCCTTCCGCTTCACACTGTCGGGCCGCAAGGTGACAGCCGCCCGCATCGCCTTTGGCGGCATGGCAGGAACGCCTGCGCGGGCCGCAAAGACCGAAGCATCCTGCGCTTCGATTGATCTCGATGATCCATCCACATGGTCGGCTGCCATCGCCGCGATGGGACAGGATTACGCCCCACTCAGCGACCTGCGCGCATCCTCTGCCTACCGACAGACCGTTGCCAGGAACCTGCTTCGCAAGGCGCTGATTGAAGTGGCGGGGGCTGATGAGGGCTCGACCCGCCTGCGGCCCGGAGGGCTCGTCCATGCCGCCGAATGAGATGACTGCGCCCCTGAGTGCGGAGCCGCTGGCGGTTGTCAGCAAGCCGATGCGCCATGACTCCGCGCCCCTGCACGTGCAGGGCGCGGCAGCATACATTGACGACATCCGCGAGCCCGAGGGCACGCTGCATGTGGCGCCGGGCCTTTCGCATGTGGCCTGTGGTACGATCACCAAACTCGACCTCGATGCGGTGCGCGCCGTGCCCGGCGTGGTGGCTGTGCTCACTGCTGCCGACATCCCGGGCAAGAACGACGTGGCACCGGTCTTTGCCGATGATCTGCTGCTGGCCGATGGCAAGGTGGTCTTCCACGGACAACCCATCTTCGCCGTCGTGGCGACCACCCGCGATGTCGCGCGTCGGGCCGTGAAACTCGCGAAGATCGAGATCGCGGCAGAACCCGCGATCCTCAGCATCGAAGATGCGTTGGCTGCCGACCGCAAGGTGCTGCCGGACTATGATTTCGGGCGCGGCAATGTCGCCGCCGACCTGAAGGCTTCACCAAAAACCCTCGCGGGCACGCTCAATATCGGCGGTCAGGAGCATTTCTATCTTGAGGGACAGGCTGCCTTCGCCATTCCCGGCGAGAGCGACATGCTGGTGCATTCCTCCACGCAGGATCCCACCGAGGTGCAGCACATTCTCGGGCGCGTGCTGGCCATGCCGGATGCCTTCGTCACCGTCGAGACACGCCGCATGGGCGGGGCCTTTGGCGGTAAGGAAAGTCAGGCAGCACAGACTGCCTGCCTTGCGGCGCTGGCTGCCCATGTGACCAAGCGTCCCTGCAAGCTGCGGCTTGATCGTGACGACGACATGGTCATGACCGGCAAACGCCATGATTTTCGCGCCGACTGGAAAGTCGGCTTCGACGCGCAGGGCCGCATCGGTGTCTATGACATTGATCTGCATGCCCGTTGCGGCTGCTCGGTTGACCTGTCACCGGGCGTAGTCGACCGAGCCATGTTCCATGCGGCCAATGCATATTGGCTGCCGACTTGCTCGGTGCGCACGACGAGGCTTTTCACAAACACTGTTTCCGCCACGGCCTTCCGAGGCTTCGGTGGCCCGCAGGGCATGCTCGCTATTGAGCGGGTGATGGATGCCATTGCGCATACGACCGGGCTCGATCCGCTCGATGTGCGCAAGGCGAACCTGCATCGCGAGGGCGCCGACCTCACGCCCTATGGGATGAAGGTCGAGGACCCGGATATTCTGGCCCTGCTGATCGACCGACTGGAAGCATCGAGCGACTATCGCGGACGCCGGGCCGAGATCGAGGCCTATAACGCCAGCAATCCGATCATCCGCCGCGGCATCGCTTTGACGCCGATCCAGTTCGGCATTTCCTTCACGCTCATCCACATGAACCAGGCGGGTGCTTTGGTGCATGTCTATCAGGATGGGTCGATCCATCTGAACCATGGCGGCACCGAAATGGGCCAGGGCCTGTTCACCAAGGTGGCGCAGGTTGTGGCGGAAGAATTCGGCGTGCCGCTCGACTGGGTGCGCATCACCGCGACAAACACTGCCAAGGTGCCCAATGCCTCGCCCACGGCCGCCAGCTCAGGCTCGGACCTGAATGGAATGGCGGCGCGCGAAGCCGCCCGCGTCATCAAGGCGCGCATGGTGGCCCATGCAGCGGAGGAGTTCGGCGTCGACGCGAGCGAGGTGCGCTTCCGCGACGGACTCGTGCTCGTCGGGAACAAGACCCTGTCCTTCTCCGAACTTGCAAAGAAGTGCCGGGTGGCGCGGGTGCAGCTCTCCCATGCGGGCTTCTACAAGACGCCCGAGATCCACTGGGACCGCGCCGCGCGCAAGGGGAAGCCCTTCCTTTATTTCGCTTATGGCGCCTCCTGCAGCGAGGTCGCCATCGACACACTGACCGGCGAGATGAGGGTCGAGCGGGTCGATATCCTGCACGACGTCGGCAAGTCGCTGAACCCGGCGCTGGACATTGGCCAGATCGAAGGCGGCTTCGTGCAGGGCATGGGCTGGCTGACCACCGAGGAACTTGTATTCGACCAACACGGGCGGCTCGCCACCCATGCGCCCTCAACCTACAAGATCCCGGTCGCCTCCGACGTGCCGGCCCTGTTCCGCACCGAGCTTCTCGACATCGCCAACCGGGCCGATACGATCTATCGGTCCAAGGCCGTCGGGGAACCACCGCTCATGCTCGCCATCTCCGTCTATTCCGCCATCCTCGACGCCCTGCATGGCTTGGCACCGGGGCAGCAGGTGCCACTCGACGCACCCGCGACCCCGGAGCGGATCCTGATGGCTGTCCAGGCGCTGACGGGGGCGTGACCGGAGGCGCGATGAACGTTTTCGCGCGACTGCTTGAAGCCATTGCCAGCGAGGGTGCGGGTGCCCTCGTGAGCGTGGCTGAGACCGACGGCTCAGCCCCGCGCGATGCCGGGACCTACATGGTGGTACGCCCTTCCGGAAGTTTCAACGGCACCATTGGCGGCGGTGCCCTCGAATGGGATGCGCTGGCGCTGGCGCGGCAGGCACTGGCAGCTGGCCGAGGCCCGGCCATCACCCGCACTGAGCATCTCGGGCCCGATCTGGGCCAATGCTGCGGCGGGCGCGTGGTTCTTCGGATCGAGACCTTCGACGCCCGGGACAGGGGCGCGATTGCCGGGCTTGCGGAGGCCGTGGAGCAGGGTGCACAAGTCCTTGCAGCAGAGACCACCGCCGATGGCAGAACCCTGCGCTCGACCTTCTCAGGCGATCTGCATCGCCAGCCGCCCAAGGCGGGCGTCTGGCTCGAGTCCCATGGCGATCATGTGACGCAACTCTATCTTTTCGGCGCTGGCCATGTGGCGCGCGCTCTGGTTCTCGCGCTGGCGCCATTGCCCTTCTCCATTCGCTGGATCGACGAACGGCCTGATGCCTTCCCCTCCCTGATGCCGGGCAATGTGACGCCTGTGCACAGCAGCGCGAGCACGGCCGAGCTTGGCACCGCGCCACAGGGATCCTTCGTGCTTGTGATGACCCATTCTCATGCTGTCGATTTCGACATTGTCAGCGCAGCTCTCAGCATCGGCACCTTCGGCTATGTCGGGCTCATCGGTTCCGCGACCAAACGCGTACGCTTTGAAAAGCGCTTGCGCGCTCTTGGGATTTCGGAAGACCACATCCGTGGCCTCGTCTGCCCGATCGGCGTGACTGGAATCAGTGGCAAGGAACCCAGTGTCATTGCAGCTGCGACCGCCGCACAGCTCCTCATGCTTCGCGAAAGCCTGCAGAGAAAAACCTAGATCGAGTATTCGCGCCCAAATTTCGTGGCTTTGCCAGCACATCCTTTTCAAGATCGTATGTTCACCGCGCCCAAAACGAATTTTTGCATGCGCATGCAGCGCGTTGCTGCTTCTTTGACCTTCCAGTGACGCAGGGGAAACGCCATTCCTGTTGCGTTCTGTGACCGGATTCATCCGGACCATTCATTCAAAGCTGGATTTTCAACATGACCATTCTCAAAGCAAGCCTTGCAGCGGGCCTCTTTGCCGCCGGCCTCGGCTCGGCGCTGGCCGCCGACCTCACCAAGAAGGCCCCCGCTGCACCGGCCCCCGCCGCTGCACCATTCTTCTTCGTGAACGACAACACGGTGAGCCTGTCCTACCAGTTCAAGGCGACCGATCCCGGTGTGAAGGGTGACGGCGGCAAGACCGTGCTCAACTTCACGCATTTCGACGTCTGGGCCTATGGCACGAATTTCTTCACCGTGGATGTCCTGAAGTCCGGCAAGTGGGATCCCTCCAACCCCTGCGCTGCGCCAGGCTCGACGACGACAGGCTGCGCCGGATCCACGGAGATCTACGGCCTCTTCCGCAGCAGCTTCGGGCTGAACCAGATCCTCGGCACGAAAACCTTCAGCATGGGCCCGCTGTCCAATGTCTCGCTGCTGGTGGGAGGCGATGCCAACACGCAGAACATCTACCTTGCACCCGCCAAGCGCGACGTCATCGCCGGCGTCCAGTTCAACTTCGACTTGCCCTATAGGGGCCACCTGAACATCGCCCCGGCCTATTACAAGGAATGGGGCCATAACGCCTATCTCGTACCCACTGTGCCGGACGGCAACACGGATTTCGACGGCACCTGGGCCGTTGAGACCAACTATTCACTTCCGCTGGGCTTCCTCCCCGAGGCCGTGCCCCTGACCTTGAGCGGCTTCGCCAATTTCTACGGCCCGAAGGGTAACGGCACGCGAGGCTACATCCCCACGGCGACCAAGCGGGCAACGGAGTTCAATTCCGAGCAGAAGCTGTCACTCGACCTGGGCAGGATGGTCGGCGGCCCTTCAAAGGCACATCTCTTCGATGTCTGGGTGGCCTATCGCTACTGGCAGAACAAGTTCGGCCTTGATCATGCCAAGGACGGAACCTGCATTGGCAATAGCAGCTGCATAGAAAAGACATTGGCGAGCGGCGTCAGCGTCAAGTTCTGAACAAGCCTAAAATGTTAATTTAAGGGGCGGATAAGTTAACTTATCCGCTCTTTTTCGTTATGCGCGACTCACTCAAAAAAGCCCAGATAAGCGCGCAATTCAGCCGTGTTATAATTGTCACAATCATTTGTGTTCTTCAAACGGAAGCCTCCAAAACGCCAGATTTGCATTCTTGGGCAGCGTCTTGCCGATTTTTGCAGCAGAAAAATCCCGACCGGGACCTAGGCGGGAATAATAATCTTGGGCATCTATGTGAATGTCTAATTCGTGGCTAATTCGCGAATCTTCATTCACATCGGGCCTGGGGCTAACTCCATGAACCTTAAAAACCTGCTCATCGCATGCGGCGTGGCCGCTGCCAGCGCCGTCCCGGCCCTCGCGGCCGACCTGCCGACCAAGAAGGCTCCGCTTCCTGTTTCCGAGGCGCCGTTCTTCTTCGTGAACGACAACGTGTTCAGCCTGTCCTATCAGTATCGCGCCACCGATCCGGGCGTGACGAAGGGCGGCAAGACTGTCGTCAACTTCACGCACTTTGACGTTTGGGCCATGGGCACGAACTTCTTCACCATCGACCTGCTGAAGTCTGGCAAGTGGGATCCGGCCTCGCCCTGCGGCGCTCCGACCCTCGCCACCCGCGGCTGCGCCGGCGCGACCGAGATTTACGGTCTGTTCCGTTCGACACTTGGCCTGAACCAGCTGTTCAGCACCAAGGCCTTCAGCATGGGCCCGCTAGCCAATGTGTCGCTTGAAATCGGCGCAGACGCCAACAGCGAGAACAACTATCTTGCTCCTGCCAAGCGCAGCATGGTTGCCGGTCTCGAGTTCACGTTCGACCTGCCTTACAAGGGTCACCTGAACATCTCGCCCTTGTACTTCAAGGAAGCGAACCACAACACCTTCACGATGGCCTTCCCGGCTGGCTTCGGCGTTCCCGGCACCCCGGATGGCAACACGAACTTCCGCGGCACCTGGGCCGTCGAGACCAACTACGCGATGGATCTTGGCTTCATCCCGATGATCCCGCTGACCTTCAGCGGCTATGCCAACTTCTATGGCCCGAAGGGCACGGGCGTCAGCAACGTCGGCGCGATCCAGACCAAGACCGAGTTCAACAGCGAGCAGAAGCTGTCGCTCGACGTTGGCAAGATGGCTTGGGGCCCGTCGAAGTCTCACTTCTTTGACGTGTGGGTTGCCTATCGCTACTGGCAGAACAAGTTCGGCCTCGACCACACCCGTGGCGTGTGCGTTGGTTCGAACGGTTCCTGCACCGAGAGCACCTGGGCTTCGGGCGTGAGCGTCAAGTTCTGATCAACTCTCTGAGTTGAACGCAAACGCCGCGGCGAGAGCCGCGGCGTTTTTGTTTGTTGGCAGATCCGCTCGGGAATGATGTTGCAGGACACCTGATGGCGTGACGAGCAGGTGGAACTTTCCCTTCGCTGCGTCTGCGCCTTCTTGCCACCGAAAGTGGGAAGAGGGTCAGGATGAGGGGTTGGTGTGCGCTTCAATTTCAAATGGAAGATAACCGCAGCACCCTCGCCCCAGCCCTCTCCCGCAAGCGGGAGAAGGAGGCCGGCGGTCCCTGCACTCGGCTTCAGATGTTTTCCAGAAAGGCCCTGGCTGCAGCTCCGTGCTCAGCCCGCAGGCGCGCGACATCGATGCCCAATGGCATGCCGTCGACCACGCGCCATTTGCCCTTGACCATCACCCGATCGGCCGCATGGGCTCCGCACAGCACCAGCGCGGCCAGCGGATCACCGGCTCCCGAGAAGCGCAGCTCATCGAGCCTGTACATGGCCACGTCTGCCTGCTTGCCGACCGCAATCGCACCGATGTCGGAGCGGCCGAGACAGGCGGCGGAGCCCTCCGTTGCCCAGCGGAAGGCGTCGAGATGGGTGACCGTCGCATCATAGGTGAGGCGGTTGATCATCATGGCGTGGCGCACGCCTTCCATGAGGTTCGAATTATCATTGGAGGCCGACCCGTCGACCCCAAGGCCAACGGGCGATCCTGCCGCCTCGAGCTCGCGCGTGCGGCATTGGCCTGAGGCCAGCACCATGTTGGAGGTCGGGCAATGGCAGACGCCCACCTTGTGCCGCCCCAGTCGCTTCACTTCGTCGTCGTTGAAATGGATGCCATGGGCGACCCAGACCCGGTCGGTCAGCCAGCCCACCTCTTCCAGATAGTCCACCGGGCGGCACTGGAATTTCGACTGGCAATAGTCGATCTCGTCGCGCGTCTCGGCGAGATGGGTGTGCAGGCGGCAATCATATTTGTCGGCCAGCTTGGCGGACTCCACCATCAGCCGCTTGGTCACGTTGAAGGGCGCGCAGGGCGCCATGGCGACCTGCAGCATCGCGCCCGGCCTGGGGTCGTGATAGCGGCCGATGACGCGCTCGCAATCGGCCAGGATCGTATCCGCATCCTGCACGCCACCCTCGGGTGCATTGCCCCCATCCTCTTCCGTCAGGTTGAGGGAACCACGGGTGAGCGTCATGCGGATGCCGAGTGCGGTTGCCTCCTCCGCCTGGATGTCCATCGCCGCATCAAGGCCCGGCGTGTAAAGATACTGGTGGTCCGAGACGGTGGTGCAGCCCGACATCAGGAGTTCGGTCAGGGCGAGGCGCGAAGCGAGGCGCAGGTTCTCCGGCTTCAGGTTGCGCGACCAGATCGGGAACAGCGCCTCGAGCCAGGCGAAGAGCTCCTTGTTGATCGCATTGGGGTGGGCGCGGGTGAGGGTCTGGAACATATGGTGATGAGTGTTGATGAGCCCCGGGATCACCACATGGGAGCTGGCGTCGAAGGTCTCGTCCACGGGGACTGACGGAGACGCGCCAGAGGACACCAGTTCCGTAATCACGCCATTGTCGACGACAAAGCCTCCTTCCGCACCCTTGGCGAGAATGGCGAGTGGAGACTTGATCCAGAGACGCATGCGAGAAACCCCTTTTGTGTGGCAGGCTCGCAGTCCAGAGTCATCTCCGCAAGCAGCAATTTGGTGCAAATGCACAAGCTTAACGCCATTTTGCCAAGCAACTGGGCTTGCCAGCGCAACTCCGGGGCGGAATGCTCGGCCAACATCCAATGCCAGACAAGGACCAGCCCGTGACACAGTCATCAGCCGACGAGGACGCCGTGTTCCTGAAACGCGCCGTGGAACTTTCGGCAGAGCGGATGCGGGCCAATCTGGGCGGTCCTTTTGGCGCTCTCATCGTTCGCGACGGCAAGGTCCTGGCGGAAGGATGGAACGAAGTTACCTCCTCGAAGGATCCCACAGCCCATGCCGAAGTCGTGGCCATCCGGCGTGCCTGCGAAGCAGTCGACGACTTCTCGCTCAAGGGCGCGACCATCTATGCGAGCTGCGAGCCCTGCCCCATGTGCCTCGCCTCGATCTACTGGGCAAGAATCGACCGCATCATCTTCGCAAATACAAGACAGGCTGCAGCGGCCATCGGCTTCGACGACGAGTTCCTCTATCTGGAGATCCCCAAACCCTTGTCGGAGCGTGCGATTCCAACCGTTCACGCGGCTCTGAAAGAAGCCGAGGATGTCTTCGACGAATGGAAAAACAAAACGGATAAGATCGAATATTGAAGCGCTTGCGCCTGATTTCCGGCGCCTCGATGGCATAGACCTTGCTGAACCTCACCACGGAGCTCGCGCCCCTCAATCCGGGCGAACGCGGGTCCAGAACGAGGAGAACAAGGATGCAAAAGCTCCACATTTCGAGGCGCCATTTTCTGCAGGCGACCGGCGCGGCTGGCGCCACCGGGCTGCTCACCTCCACCAGCGGCCCCGCACTCGCCGCCGGCGATGTCACCATCGGCATCGTCTACGTTGGTCCCCGTGACGACTTCGGCTGGAACCAGGCCCATGCGGTTGCCATGAAGGCCCTGAAGGAAGTCAAGGGCGTCAAGATCGTCGAGGAAGAGAACGTCCCCGAGACCGATGCCTGCGCGAAGTCCATGGAGTCCATGGTCAACCTCGACGGCGCCAACATCGTGCTGGGCACCTCCTTCGGCTATTTCGCCCCCTTCATGGTCGATCTCGCCAAGAAGTATCCCAAGGTCGAGTTCCGCCACGCGGCGCCGCTGTGGGACGCCTCCAAGCACCCCAAGAACCTCGGCTCCTACTTCGGCTATCTGAACCAGGCCCACTATGTGGACGGCGTCGCTGCTGGCCTCTCGACCAAGTCGAACAAGCTGGGCTTCGTGGCTGCCAAGCCGATCTCCTCGGTTCTCAGCAACATCAACTCCTTCATGCTCGGCGCGAAGAAGGTGAACCCGAATGCGGTCGTGCAGGTGATCTTCACCGGCGACTGGTCGCTGCCGGTGCGCGAAGCCGAAGCCGTCAACGCTCTTGTCGATGCTGGCTGCGACGTCATCACCTGCCACGTGGACGGCCCGAAGGTCGTCGTCGAGACCGCCGAGAAGCGCGGCGTCAAGACCTGCGGCCACAATGCCTCGCAGGCTCCGCTGGCGCCCAAGGGCTTCATCACCGGCGCAGAGTACAAGTGGGAAACCATCTACAAGGGCTTCGCAGCGAAGGTCGCCGCTGGCCAGCCGCTGCCGAACATGACCGCCGGTGGCTATGACACCGACATGGTGATGAACACGGCCTTCGGTGCCGGCGCCAGCGAACCGGCCCGCAAGGCCGCGACAGCTGCCATCGCCGACCTCAAGGCCAAGAAGCCGATCTATGTCGGTCCGCTCAAGGACAACAAGGGCAAGGTGGTCATCACCAAGTCCTACGACAACTATGACCCCTTCCTCGACCAGATGGACTATCTGCTCGAAGGCGTCGTGGGCTCGATCACCTGACGTTCAAAACCGCTCTGACCGGGAGGGCGCCCGCCCTCCCGGTAATTCCTTCCAGAACGGATAACCCGCATGACTGATACGACGGGCCCGGCCGCGACACTGAACTCCGGCAGCGCTTCGGCCTCGAATGATCTTGCGATCCGAATCCGCCGCAGCGCCGAGTATCTCGTCATTCCGCTGCTGGCATTGGTGATCTCTGCGGTCCTGTTTTCGGTCTTCCTGCTGGCGATCGGCAAGTCGCCGGAACAATTCTACACCCTTGTGTATCAGGGCGGCTTCGGCACCGCCTTCTCGCTTCAGAACACGCTGCAACGTTCAGCCCCGCTGATCCTCACAGGCCTTGCGGTCGCAATCCCCGCGCGCATCGGTCTCATCATGATCGGCGGCGAAGGTGCGCTTGTGCTCGGCGGTTTTGCGGCTGCTGCCATTGCCGTGCCCATGATCGGCCATGTGCCGCCCTCGATCACGCTCATCGTCATGTTCCTCGTGTCGATGGTTGTCGGCGGTGTCTGGGTCGGCTTTGCCGGGTTCCTGCGCTATTCGCGCGGTGTCAACGAGACCATCTCATCGCTGCTGCTGACCTACATCGGCATCGCCATCATGAACTTCTTCGTCGAGGGTGCCCTGCGTGACCTGACGAACCCCAACAAGCCCTCCACAAAGCCCATCGGCGACGCCTATATGGTCGGCAAGATCCCCGGCACGGATGTGCACTGGGGCCTGCTGATGGGCATCTTCATCGCCATCCTCCTGCATATCCTGATGACGCGCACGACATTTGGTTTTGCCGCGCGCATCACCGGCGGCAACCCGCGCGCTGCGCTGGCTCAGGGCCTGCCCGTCGGCAAGCTCATGGTGATCTGCACGGCCATTGCAGGCGCCTGCGCTGGCATTGCGGGCTTCTATGAAGTGGCCGCCATACAGGGGCAGGCCAACGCATCGCTCGTTGCAGGCTATGGGTTCACGGGCATCCTCGTGTCGTTCCTCGCAAGGCACAATCCGATTGCAGTCGTTGTCGTCTCAATCATGTTTGGCGGCATCGTCGCCTCTGGCGGATTGATCCAGCGGCGCATGGGCCTGCCTGATGCAACGGTGCTCGTTCTGCAGGGACTGACCTTCGTCGTCCTGCTGGTGTCGGAGACGCTTTACGGGCGCTTCGCCATCTTCAAGGTCAAGGGAGGCGTGGACCGCACATGAGCGACAACACCCTCATCATCGTCCTCGTTTCCATCCTTGGCGGCGCGCTGCGTGTCTCGACGCCCTTCATGTTCGTGGCACTCGGCGAATGCCTGACGGAAAAATCAGGTCGCGTGAACCTTGGGCTGGAAGGCACGCTCGTGCTTGGCGCGATGAGCGCCTATGCGACATCCTACCATACCGGCTCGCCATGGGCCGGCGTGCTGGCAGCAGGCTGCGCAGGCGCAGTCCTGGGCTCCATCCACGGCTATGTCTGTAAGCTCCCGCGCGTCAATGATGTTGCCATCGGCATTGCCATGATGCTGTTTGGAACCGGCATCGCTTTCTTTTTCGGCAAGGCCTATATCCAGCCCACCGCACCGCGCCTGCCTTCGATCCCGCTTGGCAACTGGACGGGAAGCCCCCAGCTTGCAACCGCGCTGCAGATCAACCCGCTGCTCATCGTCGGCATCATCGTCGCGGTGATCATGGCCTGGGGCTTCGCCAATACGAAATGGGGCCTCATCGTGCGCATGAGTGGCGACAGCGCACCCTCTGCGAAAGCCATGGGCGTCTCTGTCGATCTTGTCCGCTTTGTCGCAACAACTGCTGGCGGATTTCTGGCTGGCATCGGCGGCGCCTTTCTATCGCTCTATTATCCGGGCTCGTGGAATCAGGGTCTGTCTTCCGGTCAGGGCCTGATGGCGGTGGCGCTCGTCATCTTCGCACGGTGGAATCCGATCCGCTGCGTGGTTGCGGCTCTGCTGTTTGGCGCCACCGGCGCCATCGGCCCGGCCCTGCAGTCAGTTGGTGTCACGCAGGGCTACTACTTCTTCAATGCTGCGCCCTACATCCTGACGCTGTTCATCATGATCGCCTCGGCGGGATCGAAGAATGCGTCGCGTGATGTGCCCGGCGAATTGTCGATCACCAAGTGAGGTGTTCTCCATGAACGGTCTCGGCGGACTGAACAAGAGCCCGAACGGCGTCGTCATCGGTCTGGTGCAGCTTCAACTGCCAATCGTGGTGACACCGGACGACCTTGCAGCCCAGACACAGCGCATCGTCGACATGGTGGGCAAGGCGCGCCGCAATCTGGCGACCATGGATCTCGTGGTGTTCCCGGAATATGCGCTGCACGGCCTGTCGATGGATACCAATCCAGCGATCATGTGCTCGCTCAACGGGCCCGAGGTTGCTGCCTTCAAGCAGGCCTGCATCGACAATCGCATCTGGGGATGCTTCTCGATCATGGAGTACAACCCGGATGGCAATCCCTATAATTCGGGACTTGTCATCAACGATCTGGGCGAGATCAAGCTCTATTACCGCAAGCTGCATCCGTGGGTGCCGGTGGAACCATGGGAGCCGGGTGATCTCGGCATTCCGGTGATCGATGGCCCCAACGGCTGCAAGCTCGCACTCATCATCTGCCACGACGGTATGTTCCCCGAGATGGCGCGCGAATGCGCCTACAAGGGTGCGGAGATCATGATCCGCACGGCGGGCTACACCGCGCCAATCCGCCAGTCCTGGCGCTTCACCAACCAGTCGAATTCCTTCTGCAACCTCATGGTCACGGCCAATGTCTGCATGTGCGGCAGCGATGGCTCCTTTGACTCCATGGGCGAAGGCATGATCGTCAATTTCGACGGCACGGTGATTTCGCACGGCACGACCGGCCGTCCTGACGAGATCATCACCGCAGAGGTACGCCCGGACCTTGTGCGCGAGGCAAGGCAGCACTGGTCAGTGGAAAACAATATCTACCAGCTAGGCCATCGTGGCTTCACAGCAGTCGATGGTGGTGCACAGGACTGTCCCTATACCTTCATGCAGGACATGGTGGCCGGCACCTACCGGCTGCCTTGGGAGGATGAAGTCATTTACAAGGATGGCACCTCCTGCGGCTTCGAGAAGCCCATTCGCAAATATGGCGAGAAGATCGCCAAGGCAGCGGAGTGACCATGACAAGCGTCTCCGCCACTCCCTATCTCTGGCCGTTCGATGGCGACCTCACGCCGCAGAATACGGCACTCATCATCATCGACATGCAGATCGATTTCTGCGGCAAGGGCGGCTATGTCGACGCCATGGGCTATGACATCTCGCTCACGCGTGCACCCATCGAGCCGATCCGCGCTGTGCTCGCAACAGCCCGCGAGATCAGCATGCATGTAATCCACACGCGCGAAGGCCATCGGCCTGATCTCTCCGACCTGCCTGCCAACAAGCGCTGGCGCTCGCGCCAGATTGGCGCTGGCATTGGCGACGTGGGCCCCTGTGGCAAGGTGCTGGTGCGCGGCGAGCCCGGCTGGGAGATCATCCCCGAGCTCGCACCCCTGCCCGGTGAGCCGATCATCGACAAGCCCGGCAAGGGCTCTTTCTATGCCACCGATCTCGAACTGCTGCTGCATCGCTCCAGCATCCGCAACATCGTGCTCACAGGCATCACCACTGACGTCTGCGTGCACACGACCATGCGCGAGGCCAATGACCGCGGCTTCGAATGCCTGCTGCTTGAGGACTGCTGCGCGGCGACCGATCCGGGCAACCACGCGGCGGCCGTGAAGATGGTCACCATGCAGGGTGGCGTCTTCGGCTCCGTGTCCGATTCAAAATCTTTCATCGCCGCGATCGCCTGAGGGAGTTGATCCATGGCCATCATTCCAGCCGAAGCCGTTCCTGACACGGGTGTGCGCGCCCTGTCGCTTGAAACCGTCGGCATGACCAAGATCTTCGGACAACTGGTGGCGCTTGGCGATGTGTCCATGAAGGTCGAGGCGGGCTCCTTCCACGCGCTGCTCGGCGAGAATGGCGCAGGCAAGTCGACCCTCGTGAAATGCATCATGGGCTTCTACAGCGCTGACAAGGGGCACCTGCTTCTGGATGGCAAGGAGGCCCTGTGCCGCAACCCGCGCGATGCGCGCGCGCTGGGGCTTGGCATGGTCTATCAGCACTTCACTCTGGTGCCCTGCCTCACAGGTGCGGAAAACCTTGTCATCAGCCGCGCCGATGCGCCGGGCATCATTGACTGGCGCAAGGAAAAGAAGACCCTCGACGAATTCCTCGACCGCATGCCCTTCCGCGCCCCTCTCGATGTGCCGGTGGCACAGCTTGCAGCTGGTGAGAAACAGAAGCTGGAAATCCTCAAGCTGCTTTATCTCGATCAACGCCTGCTCATCCTCGACGAGCCGACTTCGGTGCTGACGCCGCAGGAGGCCGACGAGGTGCTTGGCCTGCTGAAGGGCATGACAGACCGCAAGGAAATCTCCGTCGTCATGATCACCCACAAATTCCGTGAAGTGACGGCCTTCGCTGACAGCCTCACGGTTCTGCGCCGTGGCCGCAAGGTCGGTGGCGGACTGGTATCGGAAATGACGACCGCCGAGATGGCTCATCTCATGATCGGCGACACACAGATCCGCGAGAGGGCCATCCGCGCCGAAAAACCCGCCGGCACGACAGTGCTGGATCTTGCCGGCCTGATGGCTGATGGG
>CAISZN010000077.1 GCA_903889985.1 uncultured Hyphomicrobiales bacterium
ATCGACTCTACCGCGGCCGCGCTTGACCTTTTCTATCTGGACAACACGCGCTATCCAACCTCATCGGAGGGCCTGAATGCCCTCGTCCAGAAGCCCGGCACGGCTTCGACCTGGAACGGCCCCTACCTGAAAGGCGGCCAGGTACCTAAGGATCCTTGGGGGAATCCCTATCTCTATCGCTCACCGGGTCAACATGGCTCCTATGATCTGTATTCCCTTGGTCCGGACGGACGCGAAGGGGTCAACAATGTTACCAACTGGACGCACTGACGAAGCAGGCTTCACGCTTCTAGAAACGGTCTGCGTGGTTGCCGTTATCGCCTTGCTTGCCGGCTTGATCTGGCCGCGCATGGGAGCCGGAGAGTCGCGCCTGAGCCTTGAACGAACTGCAATGACTGTCGCGTCGACAATGAAAGCGGATCGATATGCATCGCTTCGCGAGGGGCGTGAGGTTTCAACGGTTGCAGACCTGCGGCAACGGGAATTCCGTTCAGGCTCATCCCGACAGGTTGTCCAGATCCCAGCAGAAATCAATCTTCGCGCAACTCTGTCAGGAAGTTGCCCATCATCCGAGACACAGGCACTGCTCCGCTTCTATCCGGATGGACGTTCCTGTGGCGGAGTATTCACTCTCGTCCGCGGCAGCGAGGGATTTGAGATACGCATCAACTGGCTAACAGGAGGTATCGCTGTCGTCCCCGCGAATGCCCTCTGACGAGGCAGGATTTACCCTGGTCGAAGTTCTGGTTGCTTTGGCGGTTTGTGGCGCACTCGTTGCTGCCATGTCGCCTGTCTTTGGCTGGAATATCATGCAATCGCGACAGGCTGCGACACGTCTATCGATGGCAGCGGCTGAGCGAAGCCTTCTTGAAGCCCTACCCGGTCGCGAGCAGCTGAAAACAGGTTTGGCTTCAGGAACGCTGGGTGACATCAGTTGGCGTATGAATGTCTTGCCAATGAGGGCGAGCGAGCAAGGCATTGAAACAAACTGGCTGCCCTATCGCATCAATGTTCAGATGGTTGGACCAGACGGTATCACTGGCGGCTTTGAAACAATACGCCTTGGGCGAAAAACGCCATGACATACGAATTCGAGACTTCACACTCACAAAAGCAGGCAGGTTTCAGCCTGCTTGAGGTGCTTTGCGTTCTGCTGCTGAGTGGAGTCATTGTTTCGTCCCTCACCGTCCTGACCGGACAATGGTTGAGGAACTGGAATCGAAGTTCACATGCGATCGAGCAAGTTGAATTCGTATCAATCGCGCTCGACCGTTTGACCGAGGATTTGCAAACGGCCATACCGCTGACAACCAATGGAACCACCCCCTATGCTTCGCTGCGCGGAACTTCAAGGGGGCTGCGTTTCATCCATCCTGCGGTTGGTCAGGCCGCATCTGCAGGTCTGGAGGCAGTCGAGATCACGCAACGAAACGGACAGGGTGTCCTCAGGAGCCGCAGCGCAATCGATGAGCGTCGTCCGATCGAGGACCTTGCCATGGCCGATAGCGTGCAACTGTTATCAGAAGCACTTCGCCTCGATATAGAATATTTAGCCGAGAACGGGCCATGGCAGGCAGACTGGACGTTGGTGCGCCTGCCCAGAGCAATCCGCATCAAGCTATCGATCGAAGGCAGTCCCAATCCAATGCTCTCTCAGGTTGTTGGTCTGCATATCTCAACACCAGCCATTTGCGCCAGGGCAACAAGCATCAGTACCTGTGAAAGCCTCGCCAGTGGAGACAGGATCGGCTTGCCGATTTTGGATCGGACCAATCCTCGTCTGCGTTCACGCGACCGATCGGGAGCTGACGAATGACCCAGAACCAACAAACAGAACAGGGGTTCGTCCTGATACCCGTCCTTTGGATTCTGGGTATGCTGGCCGTCGCCTTATC
>CAISZN010000078.1 GCA_903889985.1 uncultured Hyphomicrobiales bacterium
GCGCGCCGATCAGGCTGCCCGTTATTTTGCCGACCATGCCGCGCACTGGGATCACCTGCGCTCCCTCCACGTTGCCGAGGACGTCGTCGAGGCCGCCATTCTCACGGCGGTGGGGCAGGGACCGTTTCACGCGGTGCTCGATCTAGGCACGGGGACCGGGCGCATGCTCGAAATTCTCGCATCGCTGGCCGACCGCACCGTCGGGATCGACCAGAGCCCGGCCATGCTCAACCTCGCCCGCACCCGCATCGAGCGGGCTGGCCTCAAGCAGGTCCAGTTGCGTCAGGGCGATCTCTACGCCCTGCCGGTCGAGCGCGATGGCTATGACGTCGTGATCCTGCATCAGGTGCTGCATTATCTCGACGATCCCGTTCGGGCCCTGCGTGAGGCCGCGCGGGTGCTGCGGCCGGGCGGGCGGCTGATCGTCATCGACTTTGCGCCCCATCGCCATGAGTTCCTGCGCGACCAGCATGCGCATCGGCGTCTGGGGTTCGGGCCGGATGAGATTGCGGGCTACCTGCGTGATGCCGGCCTCGAGGTGCGCGCCCATCGCGACCTGCCCGCCAACAAGAAGACGGCTGACGCACTCACCGTATCGCTCTGGGTCGGGCAGGATCCGCGTCTGCTTTCCGATCTCGTTTCCACGACCCGCGAGGTGGCGTGATGGCCCATGATCTCTCCCGCCTGAGCCGCGCCGGCACGCCGGTCAATGTCTCGTTCGAATTCTTCCCACCGAAGACCTCTGAGATGGAGGCTTCGCTCTGGGAGGCGATCCAGCGGCTCGAGCCCCTGCAGCCGACCTTTGTTTCCGTGACCTATGGGGCGGGCGGCTCCACCCGCGAGCGCACCCATGCGACGGTGGCGCGCATCGTGCGCGAGACCGCGCTGAAGCCTGCGGCCCATCTGACCTGCGTCGCGGCCACAAAAGCCGAGATCGATGATGTGGTGCGCTCCTACTACGAGGCCGGGGTTCGCCACATCGTGGCACTGCGGGGCGATCCGGTGAGTGGCATTGGGGGTCGCTTCGAGGCCCATCCGGGCGGCTATGAAACCTCGACCGCGCTCGTGGCTGGCATTCGTCGCCTTGGTGATTTCGAGGTGACGGTGTCGGCCTATCCGGAGAGGCATCCGGAAAGTTCGAACTTCGATCAGGACATCGATGTGCTGAAGGCCAAGGTCGATGCCGGGGCGACGCGCGCGATCACCCAGTTCTTCTTCGACAATGCCTTTTACTTGCGTTTCCTCGAGAAGGTGCGGGCAAAGGGAATCAATATCCCGATCCTGCCGGGCATCGTGCCGGTGCAGAACTTCAAGCAGACCGCGAGCTTCGCCAAGAAGACCGGGGCCAGCGTGCCGCAATGGCTCGCGGACCGCTTCGAGGGGCTTGAGGATGATCCGGCCACCCGTCGCCTCATCGCAGCTGCGGTGGCGGCCGAGCAGGTCCTCGACCTGGTGGACGAAGGCGTCACGGATTTCCATTTCTACACAATGAACCGCGCGGACCTCGTCTTTGCCATCTGCCACCTTCTGGGCGTGCGGGCGAAGTCGGAAGTGGGAGCTGCCTGATGTCCGGTTTCAAGATTGCCGATGGTCGTTCTGTTCGCGCCGCGCTGACGCAGGCGGCGCGCGAGCGCATCCTTGTTCTCGACGGTGCCATGGGCACCATGATCCAGGACCAGCGCTTCGATGAAGCCGCCTTCCGCGCCGATCGATTCCGCGACTGGCACCGGGACCTGCGCGGCAACAACGACCTGCTCAACCTCACCCAGCCAGATGCGATCCGCGACATTCACCTCGCCTATTTTCTGGCGGGCGCGGATCTGGTCGAGACGAATACCTTTTCGTCGACGACGATTGCGCAGGCTGACTATGGGCTCGAGAACTATGTGGTCGATCTCAACCGCGAAGGGGCGCGGCTGGCGCGCGAGGCTGCCGACAAGGCCGAGGCCAAGGATGGCCGTCGTCGCTTTGTCTGTGGTGCCTTGGGCCCGACCAACCGAACCGCCTCGCTGTCGCCGGATGTGAATGATCCGGGATTTCGCGCGGTCACATTCGATGAGCTGCGGATTTCCTATGCGCAGGCGACGGGCGCCCTGATCGAGGGTGGTGCGGATGCGCTGCTGATCGAGACGGTCTTTGATACGCTGAATGCCAAGGCAGCTCTGTTTGGTGTGTGGGATGCCTATGACCGGCTCGGCTGCGACCTGCCGATCCTGATCTCTGGCACCATCACCGACCTGTCCGGGCGCACTCTGTCGGGACAGACGCCGGCGGCCTTCTGGAATTCGATCCGCCATGCCAATCCCTTCGCGGTCGGGTTCAATTGCGCGCTGGGGGCGCGCGAGCTGCGCCAGCATGTGGCCGAGATCTCACGTCTCGCGGATACTTTCGTGGTGGCCTATCCCAATGCGGGTCTGCCCAATGAATTCGGTCTTTATGACGAGAGCCCCGAATATATGGCGGCCATGCTTGGTGAGTTTGCCGAGGCGGGGCTGGTCAACATCATCGGCGGCTGCTGCGGCACCACGCCCGATCACATCGGCGCCTTTGCACAGCGGGTCGCAGGACTGTCGCCGCGCCGGCCGCCCAGGCATGAGCCGCTGCTGCGCCTGTCGGGACTCGAACCCTTTACCCTGACGAAGGACATCAACTTCGTGAACGTGGGCGAGCGGACCAATGTCACCGGCTCGGCGCGATTCAGGAAGCTCATCAAGAATGGCGAGTTCAATGCCGCGCTCGATGTGGCGCGCGATCAGGTCGCCAATGGGGCGCAGATCATCGACATCAACATGGACGAGGGGCTGCTCGATTCCGCCCGCGCCATGATCGACTATCTCAATCTTGTTGCCTCGGAGCCGGACATTGCCCGCGTGCCGATCATGGTCGACTCCTCCAAGTTCGATGTGATCGAGGGTGGGCTCAAGTGCATCCAGGGCAAGGCGGTGGTGAATTCCATCTCGCTCAAGGAGGGCGAGGAGAAATTCATCGAGCAGGCCAGGATCGTGCGGCGCCATGGCGCGGCCGTGGTGGTCATGGCCTTCGACGAGCAGGGGCAGGCGGATACCTTCAAGCGCAAGGTCGAGATCTGCACCCGTGCCTATGAGGTGCTGACGAAGAAGGTGGGATTCCCGCCCGAAGACATCATCTTCGATCCGAACATCTTTGCGGTGGCGACCGGCATCGAGGAGCATGACAACTATGGGGTCGACTTCATCGAGGCGACGAAGAAGATCCGCGAGACCCTGCCGCACTGCCATATCTCGGGTGGTGTCTCGAACCTGTCCTTCTCGTTCCGTGGCAATGACCCGGTGCGCGAGGCCATGCATTCGGTGTTTCTCTTCCACGCCATTCAGGCGGGCATGGACATGGGCATCGTGAATGCGGGTGCATTGCAGGTCTATGAGAAGATCGATCCGGAACTGCGGGAGGCCTGCGAGGA
>CAISZN010000079.1 GCA_903889985.1 uncultured Hyphomicrobiales bacterium
GCCGAGCAGGCCGCCCATCTCGGCGCTCAGGTCGATATTTACGACAGGATGCCCTCGGTCGCCCGGAAGTTCCTGATGGCGGGACGCGGAGGGCTCAACCTGACCCATAGCGAACCCATCGAGCGATTCATGGGCCGCTACGGGGAGGCCGAATCCTTCCTACAGACCTTCATCGCGGCCTTCCCGCCGCAGGCCCTGCGGGACTGGTCAGAAGGATTGGGCCAGGCGACTTTCATCGGATCCAGCGGCCGCGTATTCCCGGAGCGCTTCAAGGCGTCGCCCCTTTTGCGCGCTTGGTTGCGGCGCCTCACAGACCTCGGCGTGCGGTTTCACTTACGGCACCGCTTTGTGGGCTATCGGGATCAGGACCTGATGTTCGAAGCGCCAACCGGCGAAGTTCGGGTCCGGGCCGATGCCACGATCCTTGCGCTTGGCGGTGCCAGCTGGCCAAGGCTGGGCAGCGATGGCGCGTGGGTTGAGCCCCTCAGGCAGATCGGGGCAAACGTGACCCCGCTTCGCCCCGCCAATGCCGGGATCGAGATCCGCTGGTCCGATATGCTGCGCGACAAATTTGCGGGGACGCCGGTGAAACCGCTGGCCATCAGTTTTGGCGACAAGAAACTCAGGGGCGAAGCCGTCGTCACGGGCCACGGCCTTGAGGGCAACGCGATCTACGCCTTGTTCGCATCGATCCGTGATGAACTGGCGAAGGGTGGCCCGGCAGAGATCCGCCTCGACCTGCGCCCTGACACGACCGCAGCAGAACTGGAACAGAGGCTTTCCCAGCGCGGCAAGCAATCGGTCACGACCTGGCTGCGCAAGGCTGCAAACCTCTCGCCAATTGCCGCTGCACTGGTGCGCGAACCGGGCCCACTGCCCCAGGACCCGGCCGAACTCGCCGCTCGCATCAAGGACGTGCCCCTTGTCGTGAGCGGAACGAGGCCTCTGGACAGGGCCATCTCGACAGCAGGCGGGCTCGCCCTGACCGACCTCGATGAGCACCTGATGCTGAAGCAAAGGCCCGGCACCTTCGTGGCCGGAGAAATGCTGGATTGGGAGGCCCCGACTGGGGGTTACCTGCTTCAGGCCTGCCTCGCCACCGGCTTTGTCGCCGGCAAAAGCGCCGCGATATATAATCCTACTTAATGGGATTATAGGATCATTTTAAAGCGTCTTGGCGAGGGCTCGAACGCCCGCTAGGCTGATCATGACGAATGCGGGGGCGAAGATGAATAGCCTCGAGAAGATGATTGCGATCCTCGACTTGTTCGACGGATCAGCCATGGAATGGCTGCCCGAGGCCATGGCCGAGCGGCTCGATCTGCCGCGCTCAACGCTCTACCGTTACCTCAAGGTGTTGACTGACGCTGGCCTCCTGACCTCTCTGCCCGGCGTTGGCTATACGCTGGGCCCGCGCGTGGCGGAGCTCGACTTCCGGATGCGCCTGACAGACCCGCTGATCGCGGCGAGCCGCCCCGTCATGGCGGAACTGGTTCAGGATGTTCCGGGCATTTCACTGCTCTGCAGACGCTACCGCGATCGTGTGCTTTGCGTGCATCAGGAGCAGAGCATCGCAACCTTCAGGTCCAACTATGAGCGCGGCCGCGCAAGACCACTGGTGCGCGGCGCTGCCTCCCGAATCATCCTGGCCTATATGCCCACGCAGGTCGTCCGCCGCCTGCACGAGGCCTCCCCGGAGACCTTTTCTGAAGCCGGGCTCGGTCACGATCTGTCTGGCTTGCGCGGCCGCCTGAAGGAGATCCGCCAGCGCGGTTTCGACGTGACCCAGGGAGATCTGACCTCGGGCGTGACAGGCATCGCAGCCCCGATTTTCGATTCGCGCGAGAACGTTCTGGGCTCCCTCAGCGTGACCCTGGGCGAAACCCAGATCGCCCCTGACCGGCTCGCATTCGTCGCTGACAGGGTGCGGCTCTGCGCAAGGATCGTCTCCAAGACGGTCGCCCGGGAACGCACACCAGAACCAGCTGTCCAGCTTTCCTAATTTTTCTCATATAGCGGGATTTGATCCAGATCATGGGATCGATCTCAATCCTGCGATTTAGGTCTCCCACTGCTTAGTCTTCGGGAGGTCGTCCATGGATACCCAGGTTCTCATTGTCGGTGCGGGCCCCGTCGGCCTCACCCTCGCCCTCGATCTGGGCATGCGCGGCATCAAGGTCACGCTGGTCGAACAGAAGGACAAGCCGGCCTTCCTGCCGAAGATGGAGCGTGTGAACGCCCGCACCATGGAACTTTACCGCCGCATGGGCCTCGCCGATAAGATTCGTGCTGCTGGCCTGCGTTCCGACGTCCCGATGGACGTCTTCGTCGTCCTCGACCTCGTCACCCCGCCGCTGGTGCGCCTGCACTATCCCTCAGTTGATCAGGCCAAGGCCGACATCCGCGCAACCAATGACGGCACTGCGCCGCTTGAGCCCTACCACCTCATCTCGCAATACACGCTCGAGCCGCTGCTGAAGTCCGAACTCGAGAGATATCCAAGCGTCACCCAGCGCTGGAGCACCCAGTTCATCTCCTGCGAGCAGGACCCCAATGGCGTCACGACGACGCTGAAGACATCTGATGGCAAGACGGAAACGATCCGCGCGGCCTTCGTGATTGGCTGCGATGGCGGTGCGAGCCCCGTGCGCCATGCCATCGGCATCAAGTTGCAGGGCGAGCCCAATTCGCTGGGCCTGCGCCAGGCGCTCTACCGCTGCGATGACCTCTTCGAGAAGCTGCCGCAGGGCAATGGCCCGGGCCGCGGGCGCCACTATCACGTGGCTGATGACAAATCGACCTTCCTGATCATGCAGGACTCCACCAAGCACTGGACCCTGCACTCCGAAATGGAGAACGACGAGGACATGAAGACCCAGTTCGCCAAGACGGTGGGCTTTCCGGTCAAGTTCGAGATGCTCTCGTGCAATCCCTGGCGCCAGAACCTGATGGTGGCCGAGCGCTACCAGAAGGGCCGCGTGCTGCTCGCCGGCGATGCCGTGCACCTGGTCATCCCGACCGGCGGCCTTGGCATGAATTCGGGTATGGGCGATGCCATTGATCTCGGCTGGAAGCTCGAGGGCATCCTGAAGGGATGGGCCGGCCCCAACATGCTTGGCTCCTACGAGTTCGAGCGTCGCCAGATCGGCGACCGCAATGTGGGCGCCTCGCGCTATGCGACGATCGGTCGTCGCAAGTGGCGTTCCCACTATCGTCCGAACATTCGCGATGCCTTTGGCGAAGGTCGCCAGAACCGCGAGACACTGGCGCGCGTGGCCGAGACCGAGCAGCGCAAGACCAACGAGATGATCGGCGCAGAACTCGGCTACCGTTATGTGAACTCACCGATCATCTGCGAGATCCCCGGCGGTCCGGAGCATCTGTTCCGCACCTATGTGCCAACAACCTGGCCGGGCGCGCGACTGCCGCACGTGTGGCTCAACGACGGCACCGCCGTGCAGGACAAGATCCCGACGACCGGCTACACAATCCTGCGGCTGGGCAAGACCTCGGTCGATACGAAGCCCCTGCACGAGGCCATCGCCTCCTATGGCGCGCCCGTGTCGACACTGGAGATCCCGGACGAGGTCGCCCGCGACATTTATGGCTACGACCTGATCCTGCTGCGCCCCGACATGCACGTTGTATGGCGCGGCAATGCGGCACCCGATGCGGCGGAAGTCGCCGCCATCGCCACCGGCCACTGAGCAGGTGCAGCGTGCGGGCCTCGCGCCCGCACGCCCAGCCACAGAATCCCGTTCCGTCCCGGCCCACTTGTGATAGGAAGGCCGCGACGGGCCGCGGGGCCCTCTAATCCGGTGCTAGGGAGGGCTCTCCAGGATGACCAGTCTCACAACATTGAAGGACGATCTCGTAACGGCGAACCGTATTCTCGCCTATCATCACGTCGTCGATTCCTTCGGTCACGTTTCGATCCGCAATCCGGAAAATCCGAAGCACTTCTTCATGTCGCGGGCGCGCGCTCCCAACTGCGTCGAGATCAACGACATCACCGAATTCACGCTGGAAGGCGAGATCGTCGGCCACAACCCGGGCAAGCCCTATTCCGAGCGCTTCATTCACGGCGCAGTCTTCGAGGCCCGTCCAGACGTCATGGCCGTGGTGCACAACCACAGCCCGAACGTCGTGCCCTTCACCGTGCAGTCCAAGAAGAAGATGCAGCCGATCATGCACATGTGCGCACCGATCGGCACCGACATTCCGACCTGGGATATTTCGCACAAGTTCGGCGTGACCAACCTGCTCGTCACCTCCATGGACATGGGCCGCGATCTCGCCCAGACGCTCAGTGGCCATACAGTCACGCTCATGCGCGGCCATGGCTCCACCGTCGTTGGCAAGAGCCTGCGCGAAGTGGTCTTCACGTCGATCTATATGGAAATCAACGCCGAGATGCTCATCAAGGCCTATCAGCTCGCCGGTGATGACATCGTCCCGATGAGCACGGGCGAAGTCGCAGCCAATGCAGGCGCGCGTGCGGGCTTCACGCTCGAGCGCGGGTGGGAAAACTGGTGCAAGCTCACCGAGCGTCCCTATTACCCGCAGGACTGGAACATGGGTCCGGGCTTCTCCAAGACCGACAAGTAATCTGCCATCGGCGAACGGGCGTAAGCCCGTTCGCTTTTGTTTGAGTTCAGAAAGGACGAAGAAGATGCGTCATCTCCTGCGGACCACGATCATAACCAGTGCAATGGCCCTCATGGCTGGCACGGCACTCGCTGCCGACAAGGTAACGATGGGCATCGTGAATGCAGTCAGCGATGGCGTCTTCTTCATTGCTGCCGACAAGGGCTACTTCAAGGCCGAGGGCATTGACCCGGAATTCGTCGAATTCGACACGGGCGCCAAGATGGTGGCACCGCTTGGTGCCGGCCAGCTCGATGTGGGTGGTGGTGCTGCGTCAGCCGGTCTCTATAACGCGATCGATCGTGGCATTCGCATCCGGATCGTCGCCGACAAGGCCACGAATGTGAAGGGGGCGCCCTTCCAGTTCTTCATGGTCCGCACCGACCTCATCGATAGCGGCAAGGTGAAGACCATTGCAGACATGAAGGGACGCAAGGTTGCCATCACGGGTGCCGGAGGCAGCGATGCCTCAGTGCTCAACGAGGCGATGAAAAGCGTGGGGCTGACCTATAACGATGTCGAGAAAGTCTATCTCGGCTTCCCACAGCACATACCGGCCCTGCAGAATGGCGCCATCGACGGTTCGATCACCACAGAGCCGACGACAACCAACATTCTCAAGCTCGGCGCCGGCAAGGTGCTGACCGGCAACGATGCCTTTTATCCGAATGCCCAGACGGCCACGATCATCTTCGGTGGCGACTTCGCCGAGAAGCGCAAGGATGTTGCCCATCGCTTCATGAAGGCCTATCTGCGCGCAGCCCGCGACTTCAATGACGCGCTTGTTGATGGCCGCCTGCAGGGCCCCGGCGGCGAGGAGATCGTCTCGATCTATGCCAAGCGCACGGTCATCAAGGACCCCGCAGTCCTGCGCAACATGGTGATGGCGGGTGTCAATCCGGACGGCAAGCTCAATGTCGACAGCCTGAAGAAGGACCTCGCCTTCTTCAAGGAGACCGGCGACGTCACCGGCAAGGTGGAAGCGACACAGGTCGTCGACGAGAGCTTCGCCGAAGCGGCGCTGAAGGAACTCGGCCCCTACAAGAAGAAGTAACGCGCGGCATCTGGCGGCGAGCTGAAGGCCCGCGGTCCAGATCGGCGCTTACACCATCCGCGCGGTGGGGAAGTCGAAGCCCACCGCCGTCTCGGCCTCGATGGTCTTGAGAACCGCCGGCCGCCTCATCATGCGCTCATAGTGGGCATCCAGCGCAGGCAATTCGCCCTGCGGCACCGGCAGTGAGCCGATGAGGCGCCAGTACAGGCGGAAGAGGTGAATGTCGGCGACCGAATAATCGCCCAGCACCCAGTCCCGACCGGCAAGCTTGCGATCTGCGATTCGATAGGCCTCCAGCGCTGCCTCAAGGCCCTTGGCGCGGGCGGGATGCAGGGTCGATGCGATGAATGACATCCAGGACACCGCCTGCCCCTGAGCTTCCGCATCATCGGGTAGCAGCTTGGCCGCCGGATAGGCCTTGCCGAGATAAAAGAGAATGCCCGCCACTTCGGTCAGCACGCGTCCGTCAATGGAGAGCGCGGGCACCTTGCCCGCCGGATTGATTGCCAGATACTCGGGCAGCTTCTGCTCTTTGTTCTTGAGCGAAATAGCCTTGGCCTCGAAGGGCACGCCCACTTCATAAAGCGCGATATGCGCGGCCATGGAACTTGAACCGGGCGAATAATAGAGCGTCAGCATGGCATTGCCTTCCCTGGCAGCCGGCGTCCACGGACAGGCGTCAATTCGCCTTCCAGGCTTCCAGCACGTCGTTGATCATCCGCTCGCCGGTCGTGCCCTTCTCGAAGGTGATCTTCGCGATCTTTCCGTTCACGAGCATCATGGGAACGTCGAACCAGCCACGGTTGCGCAGCAGGTCGAGATTATGAGCCTGTGCACTGTCGCTGGCACTGAGGCCGACGAGGAAATAATTGGCCGTGATCGGCGTGGCGATCCCAGCCAGAGGTTCGCCATTGGGCCGATCCTCGAGACGGAGCAGCAGCGTGTCGATCTCACGCACATCTGGAACCTCTCCATCGGGTGCCGGTGTGAAGCGCACCTCGATGGTGTGGCTCGCAGGCAGGCGCGGATCGGTATTCTTCGAAAACTTGAGGGTCGCCTTGAAGCGGGCATCGGGAAGGTCGATGTCGGCGACAAGAGACGGAGGACCAGATGATGTCCGGTCGATACGCCAGAGCACGGTCCCGATGAAGGTTTTCACCCTTTGCGGATCATCAGGCGCTTCCACCAGCAGCGCTGCACGGTGGGCGACCGGAATGATCGGCGTCTGCGGCGCGGGCGGCGTGACCGGACGCTGTGGGGCCTGCGCCTGCTGCTGGGGGGCTTGAGCCGGCACGGAATTGGAAGGCGATGCCGTCGCCGGCTTCGAAGGACTGCCACTGGTCGTGGGCCCTGCCCCGATCCGTTCGACGATCTTTCCGCCTTGCGGCTCGGATGCGTCCGTCGATCCCGGATTGGGCCTCGTCACCCTCGCAAAGTCTTCCGGATTATCGCGCAGGCGGAAGGCAAGCGTCGCAATCCCGGCCACCACCACGAGAAGGATCGCAGCGAAGGCCCAATAGCGCAGGCCGGAGGTCCGCTGAACTGCGGCCTGCGGTGCAATCGGACGCAGGGTTTCCATGGGGGCAGGTTCGACTGCGGCGACCCGTTCGGGCTCGTCGACAGGTCCGGCGATCGGACGAACCCGGCCAGACTCATCGAGGACGTCGGCGAAGCTCGGGCCTTTCTCGCGCGGCCTGCCGAAAATGCGCATCCGGCGCAACATCCGGACTGCGTGGTCCTTGGTTTCGGCCGCATGCTGCTCGGGATCGACAGGTGGTGCCGAAGGGATCGCAGGCTGTCCAACGGACGGCGCGGGCGAGATCTGCGGTTCGATGATGGGAAGGACGGGCCGTTCAGATGTCGCCGGGCCTTCCGGTGCTCTCGCCACGACCGGCGGGACCGCCTGCAAGGGCTCGGCATCGGGACCGGGCGGCTCGATGGTGGGCGCAGCCCTCGCAGCTCCACCGGCCTGCGGCTTGTTCAGGGGCGGCCAGATCCGCTCCCGTGCAATCGGAGCTGCAACTCCGGCAGTTGGACGCGGGGGCGCGACCGGCGCAGGCACCGGAGCACGAGGCATGGGTGGTGGGGGTGGCGGCGGCGGGGGTGGGGCCGGACGCGTAATCGGAGGCGGCGGAGGAGGCACCAGAGGCTTGGGTGGGGCGGGCCTTGGCGGAGGCACGGGCGGCTTCGCAGCGGCGGGCGGGCGGGCACCTGCCGGCGGCTGTTCAACCTCGAGGCGGGCGATGGCTTCGTCGAGCGCGTCATTTTCGCGCTGGATATCAGCCTCGGGAACTGGCGGATCGACACGGCGCAACTGGCCGATCAGCGCCTTGCGGGCGCGCTCATAGATGACGCGACGCGTCTCCGGCGTCGAGTCGGGGAGGGCTGCAACAGCCCTTGCCAGCAGCGGATAATAATCTGCCATCGCTGCGTCTCAGACCATCCCTGTAAGCATCCGTCAACCCAAGGCGGTTTCGAGCGCGATGTGATTAATCCTGAAAGGGATTATGAACGAGGATTGTGTCATCACGCTCGGGACTTGTCGACAAAAGTGCGACCGGGGCACCGATCAGCTCTTCAATGCGACGGACATATTTGATCGCCTGCGCCGGCAAATCAGCCCAGGACCGGGCATTGGCGGTGGTGCCTTCCCAGCCCTGAATCGTCTCATAGACAGGCTCGACGCGCGCCTGCGCCGCCTGGCTGGCCGGCAGACGGTCGATTTCCTGCCCGTCGAGGAGATAACGCACGCAGACCTTGATCTCGTCGAAACCATCCAGAATATCGAGCTTGGTGAGCGCAATGCCGTTGATGCCAGAGGTCTTCACCGTCTGGCGCGTCAGCACCGCATCGAACCAACCGCAGCGGCGCGCACGACCCGTAACGGTGCCGAATTCGTGGCCGCGCTCGCCGATGCGCTGGCCGATCTCGTCATGCAGCTCCGTCGGGAAAGGTCCGCCACCGACGCGCGTCGTATAGGCCTTCGCAATACCCAGCACATAGCCAATGGCACCCGGTCCAAGGCCCGAACCCGTGGCCGCGTTTGCCGCCACCGTGTTGGAGGACGTCACGAAGGGATAGGTGCCATGGTCCACGTCGAGCAGCGCACCCTGTGCGCCCTCGAACAGGATGCGGCGGCCCTGGCGGCGGATCTGGTCGAGCAGGTCCCAGGTCGCTGCCATGAAGGGCAGCACCTTCGGCGCCACGACCATCAGCTCATCGCGGATCGCCTGGGGATCAATCTCGGGCAGGCCGAGGCCGCGGCGCAGCGGGTTGTGATGAGCCAGCAGGCGGGCAATCTTGTTGTCGAGCGTGTCGGGCTCGGCGAGATCCATGACGCGGATCGAACGGCGGCCTGCCTTGTCCTCATAGGCCGGGCCGATGCCACGCATCGTGGTGCCGATCTTGGTGCCGCCTGTCGCAGCCGATTCGCGGTGCGCATCGAGTTCGCGATGCAGGGACAGGATCAGTGGGGCGTTTTCAGCGATTTTCAGATTGTCAGGGGTGACAGAGACCCCCTGCGCCTCGATCGCAGCAATTTCCTTCACCAGATGGTGCGGATCGACAACCACGCCATTGCCGATGACCGAGAGCTTGCCCGGACGCACGATGCCCGAGGGCAGCAGCGAGAGCTTGTAGACCTTGCCGTCGATGACGAGCGTATGGCCGGCATTGTGGCCGCCCTGAAAGCGCACCACCACATCGGCTTCCGTCGACATCCAGTCGACGATCTTGCCCTTACCTTCATCGCCCCACTGGGCGCCGACGACAACCACATTGGCCATGTTCGATGCATTTCCGCGATGGGCCGCAGGAGGCCCGGGCGCGGGCAATAACGCCCGCCACAGCAAAAACCCCGGCGCAAGGACCGGGGTTCGTTGCGGGAATGGATTAGCGGATCACACCGGGCGAGGCAAGGGCAGCATGGTCCTCCCTTCCCATCCTAGCCGCGGCAAGGCATCCTGCCGGCACTACGGGAGGATGAAATGACGAACGAAGCCAGCGACCGCCGGGACATCCGCGACGTGATCGAAAGCTGGGCCATCTGGCGGGATTCCGGAGACTGGGAGAATTTTCGCACCTGCTGGCATGAGGGTGCCATCATGAACGCCACCTGGTTCCAGGGCTCCAGCGAACAGTTCATCGCCCATGCGGCCAAAGCCTTCGCCGCGCGCAGTGGCTCCTTCAGCGTGCATTTCCTCGGGGGCACCTCGATTGCGCTGAAGGGGACCCGCGCCATCGCCCAGACCAAGATGATGATCTCGTCCCGCGACGTGGTGGATGGCGTGCCCTGCGACGTGGTCTGCACAGGCCGCTTCTATGATTTCTTCGAGAAGCGCGAGGGCCGCTGGGCCATCGTCGAGCGCCAGCCGATCTACGAGAAGGACAGGCTCGACCCGCTTGATCCGGCCCGGATGCCGGTGTTCGATCCCGAGATCTTCAATTCCTTCCCCAGCGGCTACCGCCACCTCGCCTATATCCAGACCAAGCGTGGATTGCCGGTCAAACGCGACATGCCGGGACTGCATGGGCCGGAAGTCGACGCGCTCTATGCCAAGGGCCGCGCCTGGCTGGCCTGATTGCACCACCTGAACCCCGTGGCTATCATCGCGCCCACAAGCGCGATGACGCTGACGCAGGAGGAACGCCGTGAACCGATTCGTGCAGGCCACGATGGCCGGGCTCGCCATGGTCATGGCTCTGCTCGCCACAGCGGGGGCCAAAGCCAAGACCGTGACGATCGGCATCAACTCGCTGACTGCGATCTATTGGCCGACCTATGTGGCCCGTGCCAAAGGCTTCTACACGAAGAACGGCATTGAGGCCGACATCATCCTGACCGGCAGCCCGGTCAAGGGTGTGCAGCAACTCATCGGCAAGTCGCTCGATATCGCCCATCCCACGCTCTACACCGCCGTCAACGCCCTGGCGCAGGGCGCCGACTTCGTGCTTGCAGGCTGCATCGTCAATACCCTGCCCTATTCCGTCGTCGCGACACAGGACATCAAGACGGTAGCCGACCTCAAGGGCAAGACGGTGATGATGGCTTTCAAGAGCGACCTGCAATCGCTCATGTGGCGCGACTGGGTGAAGTCCCAGGGCATCGACCCGAATTCGATCGACCTGATCTTCGATCCGCAGGCCGCGAACCGCTATGCGGCCCTGGCGACCAAGAATGCCGCGGCGTCATTGCTCAACGCCCCGTTCGACCTGCGCGCCAATGCTGAGGGCAACCACACGCTGCTCGAGTTCGGACCACTTTCAAGCGGCTATGCGATGGCCGTCGTCGCCGCGCGGCCGGACTACATGAAGACCAATGCCAACGAGGTGCGCGCCTATCTGAAGGCAACGCAGGAGGCCATCGACTGGCTCTATGATCCCGCCAACCGGTCCGAGGCCATTGCCATCCTCTCCCGCGACACCAAACAGGACGAAGCCATCTCCGCTGCGACCTATGAGGACTATGTCGTCCACCAGAAGCCATTCGATCGCAATCTCGACCTGCCGGACTCGTTCATCACGCGCACGCTCGAGGCGGCCGTTGAACTTGGCGATGTGCCGAAGGGCCATGTCCTCCAGGCAGGCGTGAAGGATCTGTCCCTGCGTCCGAGATGATCAGCCGCTGAGATCGGCCACGTTGCGCGCGATCTTTCTGGCGACCTCGGCCTGGTATTCAGTGATGGGCTTGAACCCCGGAGCGCTGCGGCAAAAAGCTTCGGCCTCAGCCATGACCTCTGCTGCCGGACGCGACAGGTCCAGCAGCTCTATGCAGGGTTGGGAGATATACCAGGGCGTATCGCAGAAGACTTCGATGCGATTGCCTTCCGGATCGCGAAAATAGAATGCAAAGGCATTGCCGTGGTTGGTGCCGCGCATGTCGTGCACGCCCGGCTCGTCCTTCACCCGGCCCCAAACAGCCTGCACATCCTCGAGCTTCGGTACGCGGAACGAGAGCTGGTTGATGTGGTTGAAACCGGCGATGTCGGGCCGGCCGCTCACGAGGGCGACCTGATGGTGATCCGCCGGATCCCAAGTCGTGAAGACAATATCGAGCCCGCGGACAACGCCGCGATCGGTCTCGGTGAAGCCAAGCGCACGCGTATAGAAATCCACCATGCGTGACAGGTCGAGGCAGTGGATGCCGACGTGGCTGAAGGCCAGCTTGACCGGTGGCGGTTTCGTCTCGCTCATGTCTCGTCCTCGCTCAGGAATAGCGCGGCAACAGCCGCGCGGCGTTACCCCGCCCGATCGCGTCGAGATCGGTTGCAGTGAAGAGCCCGCAATCGGCAAGGCCCTTCACGTGTTCCGCCGTTGTGCGATACGGGAAATCGGTCCCAAACAGGATCTGTGACATGGAAACCAGCCGAGTCAACGACGACAGCGCATAGGGGTTGGACGACTGGGCTGTATCGAAGTGCAGGCGCTTGAGTTCAGCCAACACGCCATTTGGAATCTTCTTCGCGCCCTCGGGATTGCGCGACTGGACATCCGCCTGAAACAGGAACCTCTCGACCAAGAACGGCATCGTTCCACCCGCATGCGAGAAAATCCAGCGGATATCCGGGAAGCGGTTGGTCGCACCGGAGAAGACGAGGCTCGCGATGGTGCGGGTCGTGTCCGTGCCATATTCGATCATCGCGACCGGGGCTTCCGGCACCAGCGCGCCGCAGCAGGCTGCCGTCGTGGGATGGGTATAGACCACGGCCTTGCGCCGGTTCAGCTCCTCCAGCAGGGGCGTGAAGGACGGATGCCCCAGCCACTTGTCGCCATAGCTCGTCCACATATGCACGCCGTCGGCCTGCAAGGTATCGAGTGCATAGGCGGCCTCCTCGATTGAGCCCTCGACATCGGGCAACGGCAGCGTCGCAAAACTGCCGAAGCGGCCCTTGTGATCAGCTGCGGCGCGCGCCGCGACCTCGTTGCAATCCCGAGCCAGCTTGCGTGCAAGCTCGACGTCCCCGTACCAGACGCCCGGCGAGGGGATGGACAGGATGGAGGTGGCAACGCCACTCCGGTCCATCTCTTCGATGGAGCGTTGCGTCGTCAGGCTGGCAACGACCGGCGGCAACAGGTTGTTCGCCTTCGCCGTCTCGGCAAAGCGCGGCGGCAGAATGTGATGATGCACGTCGATGCGGCGTCCCGCACCCTGAGCCTGCGCCTCCGCAGCGAAGTAGGGTGCCGATGCCAGAGAGGCCGCAGCAAGGCCCTTCAGGAATCCACGACGCGGCAAATGACATGTGCAGGCAGGCAAGCGATCCTGCATGGCATCTGATGCGATCATGTTTTCCTCCCGATTTTGGGAGAAATCGTTTCAGAGGCAGTACAGGACGTCAAGGCATTGCAACGCAGCGCGAGGCAAGCTGCTCGCCCGACCGGCTCAGCAGCGGTCCTTCCAACCCTGATGAAAATTACTTCCGGGCTGCCCGAAGTGCCTCCAGAAGCACTGTCGAGGTCCCGTTGGCTGCGAGCACATCAACCGGCAAGGTCATGGACTCGAAACAGGCCTGGACCACGCGCTCGATTCCCACAGGATCGAAAACCAATCCATGTGCGCCGGCGTCCGGATAAGCGATGAAAGCCAGATCATCCTTTTGCGCGACCACATCCTTGCACTCGGCGTCGCGATCCTTGTCCTTGTCCATTTCCTGCCGGTACAGGCTGATAAGCTTGGACGAGGTGACGGTCCCTATCTTGGCGCCATCAAGCGCATCCGACAGCGCGGCCTTGGTGACAAGGCCCGGCAAGAGCTTTGGCAAATCGACAAGCCGCCCGTCTGATAAATCGAAGACGAGAGACAGCGAACTGCCGCTGGGATGCGCCCAGCCGCACATGGCATCATCATGCGAGACGAGGCTGAGATATTGCGGACCAAGCATCGTGATGTCCACGCCCCTGGCCCAGTAGCCATTCTTGCGATCCTGCGCCTTGCAATCGGCAATGGCCTTCCTGCCAAGAGCATCAACCTTGGCCAGCACGTCATTGATCCGCTTGGCCACGTCAGGACCAACGCCATTGCCAACACGCGGAAAGGCGTCGAATTCCTTGCCCAGTTTTGGTTGCTGCACCAAGGAGACATCGGCTCCAAAAGAGGGAGCCGCGGCCAGCATCCCGAGCAGGACCATACTGACCCGCAACAACGCGCTCATGTGCACCCCCCAAACGGCAGAGGGCGCCAGCTTAAGCCAGCGCCCCCAATTCTCAAGCCATTGCAACCCATCAGAAGCGAAGCGACTTCGCCTGGTTGACACCGGGAATGGTCTGCACCTTCGCCAGCACGCTGTCAGGCACATTGCTGTCGACCTCGACCAGCGCGATCGCAGATCCGCCCTCGCGATCGCGGCCCAGCGCGAAGGTCGCGATGTTGACGCCGGCATCGCCCAAAAGGCTTGCGAAGCGGCCGATGAAGCCGGGCTTGTCCTCGTTGGTCACATAGATCATCAGCGGGGCGAACTCGGCGTCGACCTTGATGCCCTTGATGCCAAGGATACGCGGCTTGCCGTCCTGGAACACGGTGCCAGCCACCGAACGCTCCTGCGTCTCGGTGGTGACCGACAGCGTGATGAGCGATTCGTAATCACCCTCGGCCGCGCGGGTCACTTCGTCGATGACGATGCCGCGTTCCTTGGCGACCGTCGGCGCCGAGACCACATTCACGTCTGACAGCAGCGGACGCAGGAGGCCAGCAATCGCCGAGGAGGTGAGCGCCTTGGTCTTGAGGTCCGCAACCGCACCCTCATAGGTGATCGTCACCTTCTTGATGCCGGTCTCCGTGAGCTGGCCTGCGAAGGAGCCGAGCTTTTCGGCGAGCGCAATGAAGGGCTTCAGCTTGGGTGCTTCTTCCGCCGTGATGGAGGGGAAGTTGATGGCGTTCGAGATGGCGCCGCGGATCAGGTAGTCCGACATCTGCTCGGCGACCTGAAGGGCGACGTTTTCCTGCGCTTCCGTGGTGGAGGCGCCCAGATGCGGGGTGCAGACCACGTTCGGCAGGCCAAACAGCACATTGGTCGTTGCCGGCTCGTCCGAGAAGACGTCGAAGGCGCCGCCGGCCACATGGCCGGACTTGAGCGCAGCTGCCATGGCCTCTTCGTCGACGAGCTCGCCACGAGCGCAGTTGATGATGCGCACGCCCTTCTTCGTCTTGGCGATGTTGTCGGCATTCATGATGCCCCGCGTCTGGGGCGTCAGCGGCGTATGCAGCGTGATGAAATCAGCGCGCTTCAGCAGGTCATCGAGCTCGACCTTCTCGACGCCGAGATCGCGGGCGCGCTCCGGGCTCAGGTAGGGGTCGAAGGCGATGACGCGCATCTTGAGGCCAACCGCGCGCTCGGCGACGATGGAGCCGATGTTACCGCAGCCGATGATGCCGAGCACCTTGGCGGTGATCTCGACGCCCATGAAGCGGTTCTTTTCCCACTTGCCGGCCTGGGTGGAGGCATCGGCCGCAGGAATCTCGCGGGCAACCGCAAACATCATGGCGATGGCGTGTTCTGCCGTCGTGATGGAATTGCCGAAGGGCGTGTTCATCACGATGATGCCGCGTCCGGTCGCTGCCGGAATGTCCACATTGTCGACGCCGATGCCGGCGCGGCCAATGACCTTGAGGCGCGTGGCGCCTTCGAGGAGCTTCGCGGTGACCTTGGTGTTCGAGCGAATGGCGAGGCCATCGTAGTTGCCGATGATCTCGGCGAGCTTGTCCTTGTCCTTGCCGAGGTTTGGCTGGAAGTCGACCTCGACGCCGCGATCCTTGAAGATCTGCACGGCCGCAGCGGACAGGGCATCGGAAATGAGAACGCGAGGTGCCATGGGAATTCCCCCGACTGAGTTCACGCGTGGGCCATTCGCCTCAACGCGTCTTCGTTGATGAGGATTGAAAAGGCCGGCTGCCTGAGACAGCCGGCCGAAAATATCAGGCCTTGAGTTCGGCCTTGGCCTTGGCGAAGGCCCAGTCGAGCCACTGGGTCAGGGCTGCCACATCGCTCGACTCGACGGTCGCACCGCACCACACGCGCAGGCCAGGAGGCGCATCGCGATAGCCGTCGATGTCATAGGCCACCTTCTCCTTCTCGAGCAGCGCAGGCAGCTGCTTCACGAAGGCAGCCTGCTGCTCGGCGGAGAGCGCGGTGATCGCGGGATCCACGATCTTCAGGCAGACGCTGGTGTTGGAGCGGATGGATTCATTGGCGGCGAGGAAGTCCACCCAGGCGGTCCTGGCGACCCAGTCGGCCATGACCTTGAGGTTGGCATCGGCGCGGCCGATGAGGCCCTCGAGGCCACCGATCGACTTCGACCAGTTCAGCGCATCGAGATAGTCCTCGACGCAGAGCATGGAGGGCGTGTTGATCGTGTCGCCTTCGAAGATGCCCTTGATGAGCTTGCCGTTGTTGGTCATGCGGAAGATCTTCGGCATGGGCCAGGACGGCTGGTAGCTCTCGAGGCGCTCAACGGCGCGAGGCGAGATGATGAGCATGCCGTGGGCGGCTTCGCCACCGAGCACCTTCTGCCAGGAGAAGGTGACGACATCGAGCTTGGCCCAGTCGAGGCGCTGCGCAAAAGCGGCCGAGGTGGCGTCGCAGATCGTCAGGCCCTTGCGGTCAGCCGGGATCCAGTCCGCATTCGGAACCTTCACGCCGGAGGTCGTACCGTTCCAGGTGAAGACCACGTCATTGTCGAAATTGACGCTCTTGAGATCCGGGATCTCGCCGTAGCCCGACTTGATGACGCGCGCGTCCTTGAGCTTGAGCTGCTTGATGACGTCGGTCACCCAGCCCTCGCCGAAGCTCTCCCAGGCCAGCATGTCGACGCCACGCGCGCCGAGCAGTGACCACATGGCCATTTCGACGGCACCCGTGTCGGAGGCCGGAACGATGCCGATGAGATAGTCGGCGGGAACGCCGAGAATTTCGCGGGTGAGGTCGATGGCGCCCTTGAGCTTCACCTTGCCGACCTTGGCGCGGTGAGAGCGGCCGAGCGGCGCGTCCTTCAGGTTGTCGAAGGAGTATCCGGGGCGCTTGGCGCAGGGGCCGGACGAGAAATTGGCATTGGCCGGGCGAATGGCCGGGGCTGTCACTGTCATGCTGATCCATCCTCTCAGA
>CAISZN010000080.1 GCA_903889985.1 uncultured Hyphomicrobiales bacterium
AACCCTTCGGCGCCTGCGCAATCTCGGCAATACGGTGATTGTGGTCGAGCATGATGAGGATGCGATCCTCACTGCCGATCACGTGGTGGATGTGGGCCCCGGTGCCGGCATCCACGGCGGCCGCATCGTCGCAGAAGGAACGCCCGCCGAGATCATGGCCAATCCAAAGTCCCTGACCGGTGATTATCTGACGGGCCGCAAGTCCGTGATGGTCCCGCGTGCAAGGCGCAAGCCGCAGGCGGGTCGCAAACTGAAGGTCGTGGGTGCGCGCGGCAACAACCTCAAGAATGTCACGGCTGAGATCCCGCTCGGGACCTTCACCTGCATCAGCGGGGTCTCCGGTGGCGGCAAATCCACGCTCATCGTCGACACGCTCTACAAGGCCGTTGCCCGGCGTCTCAACGGCGCTCTTGAACTCCCGGCACCCCATGACCGGATCGAAGGGCTCGAACATCTCGACAAGGTGATCGACATCGACCAGTCGCCGATCGGGCGCACGCCGCGGTCCAATCCAGCCACCTACACGGGCGCCTTCACGCCCATTCGCGAATGGTTCGCCGGGTTGCCGGAAGCAAAGGCGCGCGGTTACCTGCCGGGTCGCTTCTCGTTCAACGTGAAAGGTGGCCGCTGCGAGGCCTGCCAGGGCGACGGCGTCATCAAGATCGAGATGCACTTCCTGCCCGACGTCTATGTCACCTGCGACGTCTGCAAGGGTCGCCGCTACGATCGCGAAACGCTGGAAGTGAAGTATCGCGACAAGTCCATTGCCGACGTGCTCGACATGACGGTCGAGGAAGCCGCCACGCTTTTCAAGGCGGTCCCCTCGATCCGCGAGAAGATGGAAACGCTTGCCCGCGTTGGCCTCGGCTACATCAAGGTCGGCCAGCAAGCGACGACCCTGTCGGGTGGCGAGGCCCAGCGCGTGAAGCTGTCGAAGGAGCTGTCACGCAGGTCCACCGGTCGAACGCTCTATATTCTCGACGAGCCGACCACCGGCCTTCATTTCCACGATGTGAAAAAACTGCTCGAGGTGCTGCATGAGCTCGTCGATCAGGGCAACAGCGTCGTCGTCATCGAGCACAATCTTGAAGTCATCAAGACGGCGGACTGGGTTCTCGACCTTGGCCCCGAGGGAGGTGATGGCGGCGGCGAGATCGTGGCGTCCGGGACTCCGGAGGACATTGTGCGCAGTGCTCGAAGCCACACAGGCCGGTTCCTGAAGGAAATCCTCGAGCGCCGACCGCAAAAGGCGAAGTTACCCAGCGCAGCGGCAGAATAAGATCGCGCCGGGCCGAGACATTCGACGCCTGCCCTGCACGATCGTCGGGCCACACCGCGATCACTTCGTCTGGGCGCAGCCCGCGGTCGCACCTTCCGGCGGGATGTAGACCAGCTCAACCGGCCAACGGGCCTTGCCCGGCAGCAGGGCGGCTGGCATCTCCAACCGCTGCGTGTCGGGACAGGCCGAGGGGAAGCTGTCGAGCGCATTGCTCGGCTCAGCAAGAACTGCCACGCCGCCTGTGTGGCGGCATTCACCGATCTGTCGCGGTGTCGCCCAGCTTGGCGAGGAAAAGTCGACGTAATCGGGCCGCTCGTTCATCCAGAGCAGGCCCGAGGGGCCGATCTTGCGATCCGCGATGACGAGGCACTGCAGTGGCCCGCCATGGCGGCGCGCCCAGAAGGCCTCAACCTCATTCGACAGCATGTGTGTATTTGCCGAAAAAGCCGTCAGCGGCTTTCCGATCGCTGCTGCCACGATGAGATAGGTGGCAAAGCCAAGGAAGATCGTCAGTGTCGCGACGATAGCTGTTAGCCCCCCCTGGCGCTGGGTCATGCCACGACCAGGCTCTCCGGCGGGGAAGACGATAGCAAGACCAAGCGCGACAGATCCGGAAAGCGGCAGGACCCACAGCGGCTTCATCACCTGCCCTGTCAGGATGCTGCCAAAAACCAGCACGGCGAGCGGCACGAAGGCGATGAGCACGGCAATGAGCTTGGTCTGCGGCCCACGGGTCTGCTGGTCGGAACGCCGCCAGCGCATGGTCACCGCAAGCAGGATAATGGGCACGGCAAAGAGCGTGAAGATCCCCACCACCCCGTTGATGGCACTGGTGTTGAGCGCCGCCATGCTGCTGACCTTTTCGGTTCCCATGGCGCGGGCCAGACTCGGCCAACGGTTGGCGTCGAGCCACCAGATATGCGGCGCAAGGATCAACAGGAACAGGGCGATGCAGACATAGCTCGCGGGATGGAAAAAGGCGGCGCGAAAGCGCTCGACCGCGATGGCAATCACGACCAATGCCACGAGGACGAACAGGATCTCGTATTTGGTCAGCGCCCCAAGGCCGGCCGCGACCGCAAGGCCGACGGCATCGCCCCAGCGACGCTCCTCGAGATATTCAAGCCCGAAATAAAGCGCCCCGGCGCAGAAAGGCGCCAGCATCGAATTATGGTTGAGCTGCACCGCATAGATCGTGGAGGCCGGCGACACCAGGTAAAGCAGGACAGCCAGCGTGGCCGTCTCGCGGGAGGCGTACCGCCGGGCGATCTTCCAGATGAAGAAAGACGCCACCAGGACGGTCATCTGGGACAGCAGCATCAGCGCGAAGATCCGGGGCAGCCCGGTCCGCAGCATCAGATCGATCAGCCAGGTCGTGACAGGCGGATGCTTGGCATAGCCGAGCGCCCAGTCCCGGCCCCAATAGGCCGCCTCGAGCGTGTCCGAGTGCAAATTGCCGAACAGCAGACCGGGCCCCACGGACCAGACCAGAAGCTGGACAATAGCCGCCAGGGCAACGGGCGACAGGCCAAGGATCCTGTCGTCGCCAGCAGTTGAAGGGCGCCAGGATGCTCCGGACGCAAATGCCATGGCCTCGAACCCGCGTGAGAGTGGTCGCCAAATCCATGAAAGGCTTGCGGCGCTGCGTCAATGCGGCGGCTCGTCCCTCGGGGAATGACCTTCCGCCTGTGGCATTTCGGCCGCGCAAATATCGCGCTTTTAGCGCATCGCACAAAATGAATTTGCCCGAACAAATCCAAATTAACGCATCGTTAGTATATGGAGAAATGGCACGATTTGCCATCTAAGGCTCAATTCCGAATCAAAATGAGCCTGTTTCCAAATTTAGCCATGCGTAAATCGCATAGGAGACAGACGCCTGACCTAGTACATAAGTCGGCCTGAAGAGCGTATGTTGCACTGCATGTATTCGACGGTGTCGGTGACGGCGCCTCCCCAGACGGAACGGAAACAATGAAGACCCTTGCCATCAAGTTCGGCGCCTGGCGTCGATACCGCCACTCACTCAGGGAGCTTTCG
>CAISZN010000081.1 GCA_903889985.1 uncultured Hyphomicrobiales bacterium
ATATGGCGTGCGCGATAGCCAGTATAATCTGGCGATCCTGATTGCCCGTGGCCTTGGCACGGAGCAGAATCTGAAGGCCTCATGGATGTGGTTCTCTCTCGCAGCCGCCCAGGGCGATGCGGATGCGGAGAAGAAGCGCGATGAAGTCGGCGCGCGTCTCAATCCAAAGGACCTGGCAGATGCCCGCGCGCTCTATGCGGCATTCCGCAGCAAGTCCCCGATCTCTGCCGTCAACGATGTGCAGGCGCCAGCAGGTGGCTGGGATCAGGCTTCACCCGTCCGCACCGAGAGCAAGAACGAGACGCCTGCTCCTTCGCTCAAGGGACCTGCACGGGGCAAGGTGTCGAGCCTCTGACTCGCCTGTGATCAAGACAGAAAAGCCGCGTATCGTTCCGCGGCTTTTTGATTTCCGGCAGCCCCTGCTCAGGCGCCGCGGATGACATCCACCAGGGCTAGTGGATCAGACGGCAAGGCATCGCCGCGCCAGGCCACATGTCCATCAGGGCGCACGAGCACGAGCTTCTTCTCATAGAGATCGATGACCGGCTTTTCATCCAGGTCCTCGACGCGCACCGGCACACCGCGAAGACGTGCGGCAGCCAGCAATGGCTGCACATTGACGTCGTCAGCGCCAAGTCTGAGGAGCACGAAACCACGTCCGAAGAGATCCAGTGTCGAGCGGCCGTCCTTGAGCCACACATGGGGGGCGCGGGCTCCTGCGTGGGACGTTTGCACATAGCGCGCCACCTCGAAGGGCGGCGGTGTCGTATCGTCGGGAACGCAGATATTGGAGCCGTCGTAGCGATAGCCGATCTGGATGCCGATGGTGAACCACTCGTGGCTCATGCGCTCAGTGTACCAGTCGCCGTATTCCTTGCGCGCGGCATCACCAACGGGCGATGTTTCGAAGATCTCTGCCGGGGGTTTGCGTTCACGAGTTTCGAGCATGCGCGCCAAATTCCGTGCGGCTTCCGCGACATTGCGCGCGGCGATGGGCTTGCGCTCGATCTCATAGCTCTTCAGCAGGTTTGGCCCGCCCCAACCCTGCACCATGGCGGCGACCTTCCAGGCGAAGTCATTGGCTTCCTGGATGCCAGTGTTCATGCCGAAGGCGCCGGTCGGCGAAAGCTGGTGGGCGCTGTCACCAACCAGCCAGACGCGATCCATGCCATATTTATCAGCCACGAGTTCGCGGCGCGTCCAGGGCATGGTCGAGAGGAGCTCGATCTCGCAGTCACGCCCGATACAGCGCAGGATTCCGGCCTTGAGTTCTTCGTCTGTCAGCTGGCGCTTTTCACGATTGCCCACGAGCGAGAAGCGATAATTGTCACGCCCGTCGATCGCAACGAGCGTCGACCATGTGCCTTCGCCATCGATGAAGATGTAGCGATAGGCCGGTGCAATATCCTGAATTTTCGCCAACTGCGGTGAGTGGAAGATCACATTGGTCGTATAGGTCAGGACGGCATTGCCGGTCATGGTGATGCCCAGTTTCTCGCGCACCGGGCTGCCAGCGCCATCACAGCCAACCAGATACTGGGCATGGACCTCTTCGGTCTCACCGGTCTTGATGTTGCGGATCGTCGCGTGG
>CAISZN010000082.1 GCA_903889985.1 uncultured Hyphomicrobiales bacterium
ATGGACCGCGCGGCTCTTGCCGCGCCCTACAAGGTAGCAGATTCGCAGCCTGCAGAAGCAGTGCGGGCCGGAGGCCCGCGGTCCAAAGCGCTCAGAACCCCTCGGGCCGACCCGCAGCTGCCACGAGCAGCTTCTTGCCCTCGAACAGGCGGCGGGCGACGCGCAAAGTATCCTCAAGGGTCACGGCAGCGATCTTGTCATTGCGTTCATCGAGGAACTCGACCGGATGGCCATCGAGCTGCAGGCTCACGAGATTGCCCGCGATCTTGGTGGAGGTGTCAAAGCGCAGCGCATAGGAGCCGATGAGGTATTTCTGCGCCTTGTCGAGCTCGTCGGCGCTCGGCCCTTCGGCTGCGAGCTTGGCGATTTCTTCCTCGATGACGGAAAGCGATTCCGCCGCACGCTCATTCTTCGTGGAGGTCCCACCCGAAAAGAGTGCCGCGTGATCGAGGCTGGCCAGCTGTGAGTGAACCGAATAGGCGAGGCCGCGCTTCTCACGCACCTCCCTGAAGAGGCGCGCCGAAAAGACGCCGCCGCCCAGAATGTGGTTCACAACGACGCCCGGCCAGAAATCCGGATCGTGCCGGGGAATGCCGGGCAGGCCAAAGCGGATGGTTGATTGCGGCACGTCGACATCGATGACGGTCTTCGTACCAAGTCCTGAAATGACAATATCCGCGATGGGCGTCAGGGCGTTCTTCGCCGGCAGCTCACCGAAGATGTCGTCCAGCGCTGCGGCCAGGCGCTTGGCGTCGATGGCGCCCACCACTGCAACCTTCAGGTCGCTGCGCGCCATGATGGCGCTGCGCAGGGCCAGCAGATCGCCTCGCGTGATGGCTGGCACGGTGTCCGGCGTGCCGCGCCCTGCAAGGCCGTAAGGGTGATTGGGAAAGGCTGCCTCGCGCCAGGCCTTGCCGGCGAGCGCATCCGGGTCCTTCGCTTCGCGCCGCAGGCCGGCAAGCATCTGTGAGCGCACGCGCTCGATCGCATCGTCATCCAGACGCGGGGCCTGTGCGGTGAGCTTCAGCAGATCCCTTGCCGCGTCGAAATGGCGAACGAGAGTTTTCATCCGGCCATGGAAGGCATCGCGATCGGCCGAGTAGGAAATCTCGACGGCAATATCGTCCATGGCGCGGTGGAAGGCTTCTGCATCCATATCGCCGGCGCCCTCGTCGAGCAGGGCTGCGAGCATGGAGGTGGCGCCAGCCTTTGCCGGCACGTCCTGCGATGTGCCGCCTGCGAAGGCGAATTCGAAGGCGACGAGCGGAACAGCATAGTCTTCGACAAGCCAGGCACTGATGCCGCCCGGTGATGTCACCTTCTGAACCGTGGAGGCGCGCGATTTCTGACCGGTCTGCGTGGTCGAGGTCATGCCAATATCCTTGTGGCCGCTTTGCGGCTCATGATCTGAACGGGCTGTGCAAAGGCGGCCTCAGGCCGCCTCCGCGCTCTCCTCCGGAAGCAGGAAGCCAGTCACCGCTCGGCGGCCGTCGAGCCATTTGGCGCAGGCTGCGCGAACGGCTTCCCCGGTCACAGCGTCGATCCGGCTCGGCCATTCCTTGACGTCGCGCACGGTGGTGCCGGTCGTCAGGGCTGCGCCATACCAGCGCGCGAGCGAGGCCTGGCTGTCCTGCGCATAGACGGCATCCGCGATCAGGCGGGTCTTCGCACGGGCGAGATCCTTCTCGTCGACGCCTTCGCTCACAAGCTTGGCAATGACATCCGCCACTTCGCCATCCAGCACTTCAAGGCTCACCTCGGGGGTGGGCATGGCATAGACCCAGAAACGCGTGTCATCGAGTGCCGTGCCCATGTAGTAGGCTCCTGCCCCGACGGCCGTCTTCTTGTCGAGGACGAGTTCGCGATAGAGCAGGCTCGTCTGTCCGCCGCCCAGAAGATGGGCGAGCACTTCCAATGCCTCGGCCTCGCCCGGTGCGGCGGTGGTGTAGGAGGGCACGAGATAGACGCGCTGCTGGCTCGGCTGCTGCACCTTCTCATCCGACAGGCTGACGAGGCGGTGGGCGCGTGACTCGGGCTCCTTTGGGCGGCGGCGCACGGGTGCTTCGCCACGCGAGGGAATGCGGCCATAATATTCACGGGCGAGCGCGAGAACCGCATCCGGTTCCACATCGCCTGCGACGATCAGGATCGCATTTTCGGGCGTGTAGTAGCGCCCGTAATAGGCCAGTGCGTCCTCGCGGCCGAGTTCCTCAATCTCATGCATCCAGCCGATGATTGGTGTCCCGTAGGGATGATGGGTGAACAGTGCAGCCTGCACGGCCTCATTGAGCTGGGAGGAGGGATCACCGTCCGTGCGCATGCGGCGCTCTTCCATGACCACGTCGCGCTCGGGCGCCACGACCTCGTCCGTCAGGACGAGATTGGTCATGCGATCCGCCTCGAACTTCATGAGCACGGGCAGGTGCTCCTTGGCGATGCGCTGGAAATAGGCCGTGTAGTCATTCGAGGTGAAGGCATTCTCCTGGCCACCCAGTTCGGCGACCACTTCAGAGAATTCACCCTGCTTGTAATTGCTCGTGCCCTTGAACATCAGGTGTTCGAGGAAATGGGCGATGCCGGATTTGCCAAGTGGGTCGTCGGCGGAGCCGTTGCGATACCACACCATGTGGGTCACGACTGGTGCCCGATGGTCAGGAATGACGATGACGTCCATTCCGTTGGCGAGCTTGAAGTCGGAAATGGCTGGCCCGCCTTCAAGAGAGGCGGAGGCCGTGGAAGAGGTCGTCGCAGGATTGGAATGTGTCATGGACCGTCGCGTGCGAACTGCGGCCGAAGCGGCTGCACTTGGCAATATAGGACGGCGGAGGCCCGGCTGTCAGGTCCCGCCCGGTAATTCCGGACGGGAATGCGCGGATGGGTTGATTACTCGTCGGTCTTGGGCTTCTGGAGGAAGTAGGTGCGGACATCCTCGTCCTCGATCTTGCGGGGCTCGAAGCCGGCCGCAACGTTCTTCTTCGGCGCCATGTAGCCCTTGGGCGGCTGGGTCAGATATTCACGGTCCGGCTCGATACCGGCCTGAAGATTGCCCTTTCTCTTGCCCGTATCTCCGAGGCTTTCGTTGCGCAGACGTGCCCAGTACACATCGGTTGAACAAGCATTGCGGCTCGACATGTCCATGTCGCAAGCACTCTGGGCGTTGGCGCGCGCCCTGGCTTCGGCCGGAGTGAGGCGACCGGTATTCTTCAGTTCTTCAGCGGTCGGCTCCTCGCGGACGCGACGCGTGCGCTCCTCAAGCTTCTTTTTCGCGCGGATCAGCTCCTGATCGGTTGGCCAGGCAGCAGTGCGCTGGGCCGGTGGCGGCAGGGGCTGGGCGAGTTCCGTCTTCGGGGGCACGACCAATGGTGCGCGGTCACGGTAGACGATCGTGTTTTCATCCTTGTCCGGATTGACGCCGATGATGCCCATCATGGCGTCCCAGGCGCTTCCCTTGCCGTCTTCCAGGGCAAAGCTGGGGGTTGCGCAGCCGAGTGCGACCACCATCGCCGAGCCGGCGAGAAGACGTGTCCAAACTGCATGTGACATAGTCAAAACCCTCACTCGAAACGACGCTTGGCCGCAGCATGGCCCAGCTTCAGGGCAAATTCTGGGCGCGGATCAGGACTCGGCAACCGAGGCCGGTTGCTTTTCCTTGATGAAGAAGGATTCATACAGGAGCAGGCCCACCCCGGCAACGATGCCGACATCGGCCAGGTTGAAGACGTAATTCGACAGTGGGCCCAAGGACATGGGTGTGTAGAAATGGAAAAAGTCCGCGACCGCCCCATAGGCGAAGCGGTCCCAGGCATTGCCCAGCGCACCGCCGATGATCATGCCCAGACCCAGGGTGCCCTGCCAGTTGCGGGACCGCCACAGCCAGATGCCCAGCAGCACGACCGCGATGCCCGCGAAGCTCAGCAGGAGAAGGCGGCTCATCAGATTGTCTGCTGGCAGCAGGGAATATGAGATCCCCGGGTTCCAGGCCATGACGATATCAAGGAAGGGTAGAACCTTGATCGGCGGCCGGCCCCCTATGTCGAAGACAAAGATCATCCAGTGCTTGTGCGCCTGATCGACAATCAGGGTCAGCACCGAGGCGAGAATCCCGATCTGTCTTGGGGTCACGACCACAGGCCTCGGCCATTGAGTTCGCGCAGGGCCTGGGCATCGCGAGGCGTCACGTCCGGATAGTCCGGATCGCTGCCCACCAATGGCGAGATCTTCCACGAGCGGGCACATTTGCGCCCTTCGGCCCGGTTCGGCACCACGGCGACGTCTGGGACGTCGGGCAGGCGGAAAGCCTCGGCAGGCCCCTCGGTCGTCACAACCGTGATGGCCGAGGTGATGCAGACCTCTGCGAAGTCGATGCCATCGAGTGCATTGGCCAGCTCCCCATCGGTGATGTGCACCATGGGGGCAGCCTCAAGCGAGGAGCCGATTCTCTTGCCGGCGCGCTCGATCTCCAGCGCGCCCGTCACCACCGAACGGATGCGGCGGATCTTGCGCCACTTTTCGGCAAGGCCATCATCACGCAGGTCCGACAGGCCTTCCGGGAAGGTCGTCAAGTGGATGGACGGCTCGGCATCGGGGCGATAGTCGAGCCAGGCCTCCTCGCAGGTGAAGGCAAGGATCGGCGCGAGCCACTTGAGGATGGCATCGCAGATGCGGTCAACGGTCGCGAGCGCGGCGCGGCGCGGCAGGCTTGAGATCGGATCGCAATAGAGCGTGTCCTTGCGCAGGTCGAAATAGAAGGCCGAGAGGTCGCTCGTCATGAAATGCGA
>CAISZN010000083.1 GCA_903889985.1 uncultured Hyphomicrobiales bacterium
ATATGGCGTGCGCGATAGCCAGTATAATCTGGCGATCCTGATTGCCCGTGGCCTTGGCACGGAGCAGAATCTGAAGGCCTCATGGATGTGGTTCTCTCTCGCAGCCGCCCAGGGCGATGCGGATGCGGAGAAGAAGCGCGACGAAGTCGGTGCGCGTCTCAATCCTAAGGATCTGGCAGATGCCCGCGCGCTCTATGCGGCATTCCGCAGCAAGTCCCCGATCTCTGCTGTCAACGATGTGCAGGCGCCAGCGGGTGGCTGGGATCAGGCTTCACCCGTCCGCACCGAGAGCAAGAATGAGACGCCTGCTCCTTCGCTCAAGGGACCTGCGCGGGGCAAGGTGTCGAGCCTCTGACACGCCTGTGATCAAGACAGAAAAGCCGCGGATCGTTCCGCGGCTTTTTGATTTCTGGCAGGCCCTGCTCAGGCACCGCGGATGATATCCACCAGAGCGAGCGGATCAGATGGCAAGGCATCGCCGCGCCAGGCCACATGTCCATCGGGTCGCACGAGCACGAGCTTCTTCTCATAGACATCGATGACCGGCTTTTCATCCAGGTCCTCGACGCGCACCGGCACACCGCGAAGACGTGCGGCAGCCAGCAGCAGCTGCACATTGACGTCGTCAGCGCCAAGTCTGAGGAGCACGAAGCCACGTCCGAAGAGATCCAGTGTCGAGCGGCCGTCCTTGAGCCACACATGGGGGGCGCGGGCTCCTGCGTGGGACGTTTGCACATAGCGCGCCACCTCGAAGGGCGGTGGTGTCGTATCGTCGGGAACGCAGATATTGGAGCCGTCGTAGCGATAGCCGATCTGGATGCCGATGGTGAACCACTCGTGGCTCATGCGCTCGGTGTACCAGTCGCCGTATTCCTTACGCGCAGCATCACCAACGGGCGATGTTTCGAAGATCTCTGCAGGTGGCTTGCGTTCCCGTGTTTCAAGCATGCGCGCCAGGTTCCGTGCGGCTTCTGCGACATTGCGCGCGGCGATGGGCTTGCGTTCGATCTCATAGCTCTTGAGCAGGTTTGGCCCGCCCCAGCCCTGCACCATGCCTGCGACCTTCCAGGCGAAGTCATTGGCTTCCTGGATGCCGGTGTTCATGCCGAAGGCGCCGGTCGGCGACAGCTGGTGGGCGCTGTCGCCAACCAGCCAGACGCGATCCACGCCATATTTATCGGCCACCAGTTCGCGGCGCGTCCATGGCATGGTCGAGAGCAGCTCGATCTCGCAGTCACGCCCGATGCAACGCAGGATTCCGGCCTTGAGTTCTTCGTCTGTCAGCTGGCGCTTTTCGCGATTGCCCACGAGCGAGAATCGATAGTTGTCACGCCCATCGATCGCAACGAGCGTCGACCATGTGCCTTCGCCATCGATGAAGATGTAGCGATAGGCAGGTGCGATATCCTGAATTTTTGCCAACTGCGGTGAGTGGAAGATCACATTGGTCGTATAGGTCAGGACTGCATTGCCGGTCATGGTGATGCCCAGCTTCTCGCGCACCGGGCTGCCAGCGCCATCACAGCCAACCAGATACTGGGCATGGACCTCTTCGGTCTCACCGGTCTTGATGTTGCGGATCGTCGCGTGGACGCCATTGGAATCCGGGGTGAAGTCGACCAATTCCGTGTGATAGCGCAGATCAGCCAGTGATTGGCCAAGGACCCATTTCTGCAGCACGGGATCGAAAAAATTCTGCGGGCAGCGTTCACGCCTTTGGGGGGACTGCGGCGGATAGGGCTCATCCTCGCAAGCGGGGAACGGTTCGCGGCCCAGTTCAAAGCCGTTGCAAAGGGTTGTCACCCACACATTGTCCTGCGGATGCGCACGGTTGTACCCAGCCTTTTCAACCTTGTCGACGAGGCCCCAGCGGCGGCAGACTTCCATGGTCCGGATGTGGATCATGTCCATCTTCGGCTGAATGACGACGCCATCACCTCTTTCGATGCAGATCGAGGCAACGCCGCGCCAGGCGAGATCGCCAGCGACTGCAAGGCCGATGGGGCCAGCACCGACAATGAGAACAGGCACATTCATTGATTTCATTCCCTCACAGGCGCTGTTGCGCATGATTGCTCGTGCAGCCGGTCATATGACCAGCATCAGGGTGGAATTGACGCGGCGATGGACTGATCGAGTGTTTCGAATTCGTGATAGCCGATCGTCGCGTAAAGGTCTGCTCGGGTCATCATGCGAGGAAGCTGGGCTTGCGTCGAGCCGTCCTGCCTGATCGCCTGGTAGAGTTCCTGCTGTGCGCGTGCTGCCACGCGCAGGGAACTCACTGGCCAGATGACCATTTTGTAACCCATCTGTTCGAATTCATCTGCAGTGAAGAAGGGGGTGCGCCCGAACTCCGTCATGTTTGCAAGCAGCGGAGCTTTCACCCGGGCGGAGAATTCGCGGAACATCTCCGCATTGGTCAGCGCCTCGGGGAAAATCGCATCGGCTCCGGCATCGAGATATTTCTGCGCACGTCCAACGGCGGCATCCATGCCTTCATTTGCCACCGCATCCGTGCGGGCAATGATGTAGAGGTGGCGACGCGCGCGACGCGCTGCACCAACCTTGGCGGCCATCTCGTCTGGCGAGGCAAGCCGCTTGTCGTTCAGATGACCACACTTCTTCGGCAGGATCTGGTCTTCGATATGCACGGCAGCAGCACCTGCATCTTCGAAGGCACGCACCATGTGCATGACGTTCAGCGCCTCGCCATAGCCTGTGTCACCATCGACAAGAAGAGGAAGTCCCGAGGCGCGCGCAATCTGGCGAATGAAGAAGCAGACTTCATCCACCGTGATGATGCCAAGGTCCGGCAGGCCCATGGAGGCAGACATGGCCGCTCCGGACAAATAGAGCGCCTCGAAGTTCTCTGCCCGTGCCTGCGCCGCTGCGAGTCCATTGTGCGCACCGGGCAGCCCCAGAATCTGTGGGCGAGCCAGGAGCGTACGAAACCGCTCACCAGGCGGGATGGTCTGCGCATCTGCACCCACAAGATAGGGCATTGTCGTTCTCCCTCGCCGGCCTAGGCCGGTCGACTGCTCTATAGCAGAGCCGGGCGGGGGATAGGCAAGCACCTCCATGGGCGGGGGATCAGCAGATGCACTGGTGGTCAATCGAGCCTTGCGGTTTGTGTCTCAATGCGGACATGATCGCACCTCCTGAGAGTGGCAAGCCGAAATCCGTGAGTGACGCTCCATCCGCCCTGCATCCCCTTCAGCCGCGCCGCGAAAGCTCCGGGGATTCCGCAGCCGATGGTCGCTTTGCCTGGGGGCAGGCGGCCCTCGAGGATGGGGACCTTGCTGCTGCAGCTGAACTTTTCGAACAGGCACTGGAGCGTGTACCGGCATGGGGGCCCGCCTGGATGGCGCTCGCCGAAGCTCATGAACGCAGCGGTCGGTTGGATGTCGCCATCGAGGCCTACAGACAGGCTGCTGTCCACGATGCCAATGGGCGGCTTGGCGCTGAGTTGCGGCTGGCGGCGCTGGGGGCGGCGCAGGCTCCCGCCCAGCCCAGCAATGCCTATGTGAGCGAACTCTTCGATCAGTATGCGCAGAACTTCGAGGCCCACCTGGTCGAGCGGCTCGGCTATCGCGGACCGGAGCTGATCGCAGGCGCGCTCGACCGGCTGGGCTCCAGCATTCGCACACATTTCGCCCGAGGCCTCGACATCGGATGCGGCACAGGCCTTGCCGCCCGCATCCTGCGCGCACGGGTCGACCATTTCGACGGCGCGGACCTTGCTCCCGCCATGGTGTCCCAGGCCCGCCGCACTGGCCTTTATGGCCGTGTCGAGGTGGCGGATGCCGTGAGTTTCCTGATCGCTGAGTCGGCCGGCAGCGCCGACCTCGTCGTTGCAGCCGACGTGCTGGTCTATCTGGGCGACCTTGCGCCGCTCTTGGCTGCAGTATCGCAGGTGCTTTCGGCGGGCGGCGTCTTCGCCGTGACCGCCCAGACAGGGGGAACCGAAAGCTGGGCGCTTGGCCCGGACCTGCGCTATCGCCACGCGCCAGCCTACCTTGAAGAGACCGGTCGCCAACATGGCCTCAGCCTGAAACTCATCGAGCATCTCTGGGCCCGGCGCGAGAAGGGTGTGGAAGTTCCGGGTCTGGTCGCGGTCTTCGCGAAGGCATAACGTCTGCCTGTGACGAAAGCCCATGAACCCGCGCTGCCCGCTTCCTTCCGTGCCTGGTTCGAGGCCCGCGGATGGACCCCGCGTGCCCACCAGCTTGCGCTGGTTGAGCACGCCCGGCTTGGCCAAAGCACCCTGCTCATTGCGCCCACGGGTGCGGGCAAGACACTCGCCGGTTTCCTGCCAAGCCTGATCGAGATTTCGCAGACACCGCGCGCACGTCCGAGCCTTGGGCAGAATGGCCGCCCGCCCGGCCTGCACACGCTCTACATCTCGCCCCTGAAAGCACTGGCCGTCGACGTGGAGCGCAATCTGGAAACCCCAGTCAGCGAGATGCGCCTGTCGGTGCGTATCGAGACGCGAACGGGCGATACCTCCACGTCCAAGCGCCAGCGGCAGCGCCGTGATCCACCGGACATCCTGCTGACAACGCCCGAGCAGCTGGCCCTTTTGATTGCAAGTGCGGACGGCGAGCATCTTTTCGCAACGCTACGTCGCGTCGTGCTCGACGAATTGCATTCCATTGTCACCTCGAAGCGCGGCGACCTGTTGTCGCTTGGCCTCGCGCGCTTGCGCACCATTGCGCCGCAGCTCTCGATGGTCGGCTTGTCTGCCACCGTGCGCGATCCCGATGAGTTGCGCCGCTGGCTGGTGCCGCAGGCGCCGCCGCTTGCAACGGCGAAGCGCAAGGCGATGCCCGCCATGGCGGAACTCGTCCTGGCGCCGCCGGGCGCTGCGGCCGACATTCACATGCTCGACACGCGCGAGCGGCTGCCATGGGCCGGGCACGGCGCGGGCCATGCGATCCCCGAGATCTACGAGCGCATCAAGGCTTCGAAGATGGCGCTCATCTTCGTCAACACACGCGCGCAGGCTGAAGCGATCTTCGCCCAGCTCTGGCGCATCAACGAGGATGCACTGCCGATTGCGCTCCATCACGGCTCACTCGATGCCAGCCAGCGCCGGCGTGTCGAGGAGGCCATGGCAGCGGGCAAGTTGAAAGCCGTGGTCTGCACCTCGACCCTCGACCTTGGCATCGACTGGGGTGACGTGGATCTCGTCATCAATGTCGGAGCGCCCAAGGGAGCCAGCCGCCTTCTCCAGCGCATCGGCCGCGCCAACCATCGTCTCGACGAGCCTTCCCGCGCCCTGCTGGTGCCCGCAAACCGCTTCGAGGTGCTCGAATGTCATGCTGCCATCGAAGCCGCGAGCGTGGGCGCACAGGACACCCCCCTGGCTCGCACGGGCGCACTCGACGTTCTGAGCCAGCACATCCTCGGACGCGCCAGCGCAGGGCCGTTTTTGGCAGACGACTTCTATGCGGAAGTCATCTCCGCGGAACCCTATGCGCATCTGAGCCGCGAGGACTTCGACGCTGCGCTCTCCTTCGTGGCGACGGGTGGATATGCGCTGAAGACCTATGATCGCTTCGCCAAGATCAAGCGCATGGCGGACGGGCGATGGCGGGTCACAAATCCAAAGGTGGCGCAGGGCTACCGCATGAATGTCGGAACCATCATCGAAGCCGACATGCTGAAGGTGCGCCTCGTGCGCGGCGCACCTGCCGTGGCGAAGAAGGCTGCCGGCAGTGCGCGCGGATCGGGCTTGCTCTATGCACCTGCCAAACTGGCGCCCGAAGGCGGTGCAGCAAAAGCCTATACGGGGCGTGTCTCGCGCGGTGGGCGCGTGCTTGGCGAGATCGAGGAGTATTTCCTCGAAACGCTGGCGCCCGGAGATACATTCCTGTTTGGCGGCGAGATCCTGTCCCTTGTTGGCATTGTCGAGAACGAGGCCCATGTGGCGCGCTCTCATTCGGATGCGCCCAAGGTGCCATCCTACGCCGGTGGCAAGTTTCCGCTCTCGACCTATCTTGCCGAACGCGTGCGGCGCATTCTTGCCGATCCGAAGAGCTGGAAGGACCTGCCGGACCAGGTGTCCGAATGGTTGCGGCTTCAGCAGCAGAAATCTGTTGTGCCACCGGCGACAAAGCTGCTCGTTGAAACCTTCCCGCGCGGAGGCAAGCATTATCTTGTCGCCTATCCCTTCGAGGGGCGGCTCGCGCACCAGACGCTCGGCATGCTGCTGACGCGGCGCATGGAGCGCATGGGCCTCAAGCCGCTGGGTTTTGTCGCCAATGAATATGCACTGGCCATCTGGTCCATCGCAGATCCGGGCAGTCGCGCGAAGCAGGGACTCTTCGCCATGGGCGAGCTCTTCTCCGAGGACATGCTTGGGGATGATCTCGAGGAATGGTTGCAGGAAAGCGCGCTCATGAAGCGCACTTTCCGCAATTGCGCCATCATCTCCGGGCTGATCGAGCGGCGCTTCCCGGGC
>CAISZN010000084.1 GCA_903889985.1 uncultured Hyphomicrobiales bacterium
TCCGATGAAGGACACGAGGCTCATGACGAGCTGCTCGCGGATCGGATCGATCGGCGGGTTCGTCACCTGCGCGAAGTTCTGCTTGAAATAGGTATAGAGCAGCTTCGACTTGTCCGACATGGCCGAGATCGGCGTGTCGGTGCCCATGGAGCCGGTTGCCTCTTCGCCCGTCACCGCCATGGGCGCGAGCAGGATGGCAGCGTCTTCCTGCGTGTAGCCGAAGGCCTGCTGGCGATCGAGCAGGGACACGTCCGTGCGAGCGGCGCGCGGCTCGACCGGCTTCAGGTCTTCCAGAACAATCTGGGTGTCCTTCAGCCACGACCCCCAGGGGGCCGAGGTCGACAGCTTCTTCTTCATCTCGTCGTCGGAGATGATGCGATGCTCCTCGAGATCGACGAGCAGCATCTTGCCCGGCTGCAGGCGCCACTTGGTGACGATCTTTTCTTCCGGAATCGGCAGCACGCCGGCTTCCGACGCCATGACGACGAGGCCGTCCTCGGTGACCAGGAAGCGCGCCGGACGCAGGCCGTTCCGATCAAGCGTGGCACCGATCTGGCGACCGTCGGTGAAGGCCATGGCGGCCGGGCCGTCCCACGGCTCCATGAGGGAGGCGTGATATTCGTAGAAGGCGCGACGGTCCTCATCCATGAGCGGGTTGCCCGCCCAGGCTTCCGGAATGAGCATCATCATCGCGTGGCAGAGCGAATAGCCGCCCTGCACGAGGAATTCGAGCGCATTGTCGAAGCAGGCCGTGTCCGACTGGCCTTCATAGGAGATCGGCCAGAGCTTCGAGATGTCGTTGCCGAACTTGGCGCTGGCCACCGAGGCCTGACGCGCCGCCATCCAGTTGACGTTGCCGCGCAGCGTGTTGATCTCGCCATTGTGCGCCACCATCCGGTAGGGATGGGCGAGGCGCCAGGACGGGAAGGTGTTGGTCGCAAAGCGCTGATGGACGAGGCCGATGGCGCTGACGAAGCGCGGGTCAGCCAGATCCGTGTAATAGCCCTTGAGCTGCGACACGAGCACCATGCCCTTGTAGACGATGGTGCGGCAGGACATGGAGACCGGATAGAACTCCGAGGTCTCCTTGCGGCCGAGCGAATAGAGCGCATTGGAAATGCACTTGCGCGACAGATAGAGACGGCGCTCGAAATCCTCCTCATTGGTCGTGCCGGGGCCATAGCCCACGAAGACCTGACGCATCACCGGCTCGACCGCCTTCACGGCATCGCCGAGATCTGAATTGTCGACGGGAACATCGCGCCAGCCAATCAGCGACAGGCCCTCTTCGCCCAGCACGCGATCGACAATCTTCTCGACTTCGGCGCGCACGCCCGCATCGCGCGGCATGAAGAACTGGCCGATGCCATACTTCTGCGGCTCGGGCAGCTTCATGCCGAGCTTGGCGCATTCCTCGACGAAGAAGTCATGCGGGATCTGCACGAGAATGCCGCAGCCATCGCCGAGCTTGGGATCAGCGCCCACCGCGCCACGATGGTCGAGGTTCAGCAGGATCTGCAGCGCCTGCTCGACGATGTCATGGGTCTTGCGGTTATGCAGGTCGGCGATGAAACCGACACCGCAGGAGTCACGCTCGAGCAGCGGGTCGAAGAGGCCCTCAGCGGCGGGAAGGGAAGGATCATAGGCGGACGGGAGCATCGTCATTTCTCCGGAAGCAAGGGGGGCGGCGGCATGCGAGGCCGTGCGTTTGAGTCCGTCGCGATCCTTGGCGCCGACCTCTGTACGCGGATTCCCCGGCCTGTTCTCTTGCCCACTCATCGCCTGCTCCGTTCGGCTTTTGCCGATGGTTGACGCCTACATCACCCCCATTGGTCCGACCGGCAGCAGCCGCCTGAGCAACTGCCCCACCGAGCGAAGACAAAGCCTTGTCCTGAAGGAGGATGCCTACGCCGCAAATGGTCAGCAACGCTGTCCTATTAACGGCGCGCGAACATGCCAGATTTGACCATGAGGCACAAGCGTGAACTCCTCATTGTGGCGAAATCTTGGGCAGAAACACGCACTCCACTCTCGAACCGGCTCAATGGACTCTTATGGCCCCGATATGCAGGGATTGCGCCATTCCTCATGACAGGTGACAAGTCCCTCATGAACTTCGCCAGCGACAATGCGACCGGCGCCTCGCCCAAGGTCCTCAAAGCCATCACCGAGGCTAATGAGGGCGCGGCCTTGCCCTATGGGTCCGACCCCTGGAGTGCGCGGGCTACCGCGGCCCTGGCGGCCATTTTCGAGCGGGACTGCGAGGTCTTCCTCGTCGCCTCGGGGACGGCGGCCAATGCCCTGGCGCTGGCCTCCATAAGCCCCCCATGGGGTGCCATCTTCTGCCATGCGGACGCCCACGTGGCCGATGACGAATGCGGCGCGCCCGAATTTTATTCAGGCGGGGCCAAGCTCGTGGGCATTCAGGGCACCCGGGGCAAGATCCCCATGCAGGGCCTCGCCGCCGCGCTGAAGGCCTATCCTCGCGGCCTTGTGAAGCAGGTGCAGCCCTCGGCCCTCAGCCTCACCCAGGCGACAGAGGCCGGAACCGTATACAGCCTCGACGAGATCAGGGACCTCTGCGAGGGCGCCCACGCGGCTGGTGTCAGGGTCCATATGGACGGCGCGCGCTTTGCCAATGCGCTGGTGGCCCTCGGCTGCAGCCCGGCCGAGATGACCTGGAAGGCAGGGGTCGACGTGCTCTCCTTCGGGGCGACAAAGAACGGAACCCTGTTCTGCGAGGCGGTCGTCTTCTTCGACAGGGCGCTTGCCGCCGATTTTGCCTTCCGCCGCAAGCGGGCCGGGCACACCCTGTCCAAGGGGCGCTACCTTGGGGCCCAGATGCTGGCCTATCTGGATGGCGGGCACTGGCTGGACCTCGCCACCCATGCCAATGCCATGGCGAAGCGGCTGGCAGACCGGCTGGGACATGTGCCGGGCGTGCGCCTGCCCTGGGCGCCGCAGATCAACGAAGTCTTTCCGGTAATCCCCCGTCGCGCCGAGGCGCCGCTGCGTGCAGCAGGGGCCCGGTTCTATGACTGGGGCGGACGCGGGCTGGCACCGGGGGAAGACCTTGCCGCCGATGAGATGCAGCTGAGGCTGGTGACGTCTTTCATGACCACCCAAGCCGAGATTGACGATTTGGTCCGGATTCTGGCCGCAGCCTGATGGGGCCGTGCGGTTCAAGGTCGGCTGGCGGTCTGATCGCGCAAATTAACCATACCAGTCACAGAAACTTGCAAGGCGTCATATCTGTCTCACGACAGCCGCATTCGTTAATGTATGATTAACTTATGACGCGCCCGTTTCCCTTTGCGAAGACACAGATGAAATCTCCTGACCAGCAAAGAGCAGCACGGCTCGTCGCAGCAAGCGTTTGTGCGCTTTGCATCGGCCTGGCGTCGGCGACACCGGCCAAAGCACAGTTCTTCGGGATTTTCCGGGCCTTTCAGACGCCATCGACCCTGTCTCCGGAAATGGTCTATCGGCAACTGGTGCGGGCGGGCTACCAGCCGATTGGACAGATCCAGCGCAATGGCCGCGTTTATGTGGCCAGCGTTTATGATCCGCGGCGCAGGCAACTCAGACTTGTGATCGACAGCACCGAGGGGCGCATCCTTGAGCGCTACGTGGTTGCCGCGCGGCAGGTTGAAGAGCCCGCGGTCTCAAGTCCGGCCCTGCCCCCGCGCACGATCCCCTCGCAGCCACCTGAACCCAAAACGCCAGCCAAGCCAAAAATCACGCGGCAAGAGCCGGAGAGGGCGGCTCCTGTCCGCAATCCAGTCGCTGCGCCCGTCATAGCCCCCGCGCCGGCGCATGCTCCCGCAGCGGAATCCACGGCGACTGTTCGCCCGCCGGCAGCACAGACCCCGGTGGCTGCCGCCCCGGCAGCGCCTGTGGCCGCAGCACCCGCGACTGCCCCGGCCCGCCCAGCACCACCGCGCGCGGAAGCTCCGGCGCATGCCGAAGGGCCGGGCTACGCCAATGGCGTCCCGATCAATCCCCTCGACTGACCATGAAAAAGGGCGCCCTGAGGCGCCCTTCAA
>CAISZN010000085.1 GCA_903889985.1 uncultured Hyphomicrobiales bacterium
ACCTAGATTCACATTCGAAGTGCAACACGGTTTAATGACTGACTGAAAAGTTCGTGCGGTGTTTTGAACGCCAGTCGTTTCCGGGGGCGATTATTCAACAGGTCTTCAATTTGAGCAAGTTCAGTATCTGTCACTGACGATAGTGGTCGGTTTTTTGGAATGTACTGGCGAACCAAGCCATTGAAGTTCTCATTTGTGCCTCGTTGCCAACTTGAGAATGGTTCCGCAAAATAGCCCTTCGATTTCAAGGCTCGGTCTACGCGAGCATGCTCAGCAAACTCCTTTCCGTTATCATAGGTGATCGTTTTGACCAGAGGGGCGACACCTTTCAACCGTCGGATGATTGACGAGCAAACAAGGTCACTCGTCTTCTGGGAGACTTTGGCTAGAAAAGCATAACCAGTCTTCCGCTCGACCAGGCTCACGATGGCCTGCTTGTGGTTGGCGCCGATAATGGTATCGCCCTCCCAATGCCCAACCTGACGGCGTTTTTCAACATACGCCGGCCGTTCGGAAATAGGCCTGCGACCAACGATTTGCCCACGTCTGTCTCGCCCGCCGCCATACCTTTTGCGCCGTTTCTTCTGACAGCGTAAATGGCGCCACAGATCACCGCCTGACGCCTTATCAGCATAGATGTGACGGTAGATGGTCTCGTGGCTGATATTGATGGTAGCTGCGATCTGCTCAGGACTGAACTGCTTCTCAAGCTGTTTTTCTACGTCGTTCCAAACCTGTGCTGATATTCGAAGAGCATTCCTGCACCCTCCAGAGCGGACGATCGCTAGATGATCGGCCTGTTTCGGACGATAACCGCGAAAACCCGTATTGCGTGCTATCTCCCTATTAACCGTTGATTTGTGTCGCCCAAGGTTCAGAGCTATTTGGGCTTGGGTCAGACCCTCTTTTAACAAGGCGGAAATCTGATAACGTTCTTCTCGGCTGAGGTGGTGATAGGTCATCGCGCTTCTTCGACTGGCAGGTCAAGGGAACCGAGAGCTTATCGCAATCTCAGCCGCCTCAACAGGTTACAGGAAGTTGCACTTCGCAGTTGAATCTAGGATATGAACTTGCCTGGCAGGTATCATATGAATGAAACCGATGTAGCCCAGATGTCGGACCGTATGGCTCTGTCTATTGCGCAGCAGTTCGCTGATGTAGCGCTGCCGAATTCTCCAGTCGCCAAGGCTAACGGCGCAATCGATAATGAAGGCCCCAGGGTCATTGAAGCGGATCTGGTTGAAAATGAACCCAATCAACTCATTGTTTATTTCAGCTTCGATGAGGCTTCGAAGCTATTGCCTTTGAGTTACGCTGCGCGGGTTGGTGTGGGCTGGAGTCTGCGCCTATCTTACGAATCAAGTGAAGCGGAGGCCAAAGCGATCACAGCAGAAATCATTGACGAGAACCATCTGCTGCTGACCTTCGATAGGGAAGTGGATTTTACCCATAAACTTTTCTATGGTTGGGGAAGCGATCGCATAGCGATGTCCGGTGAAGTCGGGCAAGGCGCAGCGGTTTACGATGATCACAATATGCCAGTTTGGGCGGACGCCAAAGGCGTCGGTTTGAGTGCGCCTAATACTTATGGCGCGACTGCTGGGGTCAAGATCGGCCAGATCTCGGGCAATGCCTATGTGGATCAAAACGGTAATAACGCTCAGGATTCTGGGGATGGCGCCGTCGTTCGCCTCCAAGTCCAACTCTACGATGCCACTGGCGCCCAAGTGATCGCCAGCGCGACCACCGATGCCAGCGGCCACTACAGTTTCAGCTCTTTGTCAGATGGGACCTACATGCGTCAGACTTTCGCCGCCCCAGCATGCCTCCATCACGCTTGATGTGCTTCACCGGGTTTTCAGATCCGCTCACCTCGACGAAGCCTTTGCGCGCCAAGGCCCTCATCGTCTGCAGAATCCGCCTTGACGGCGAGACCTCGCGTCTGTCTGGCCAGACGAAGACTTCGTAGTTAGCGATCCATCGGGCCAGCGCCTTCGCCGCGCGCCAACGCGTCCTGCCGAGTCAGGTCGGAGTGACCGAGAAGCCGAACGAGATCGGCGGCTTTTCCATATGGTGTCGATCACCCGTCATGACCATCGACGCGACGCAACGGCAAGGCGACATCGCAAGTCTCCTCGTTGCTTGAAATGTTCGCCTGGCTCCCCGGGGCGGGTTTTGGTCGCTCATTGCC